>DATKNH010000078.1 GCA_035541455.1 Syntrophorhabdales bacterium | reverse complement strand
AGGCGCGCCGCATCAAGGCCAAGGCAGACATAAAGACCATCGAAAGCGCGCTGAAACTTTATAAGATCGATACCGGCACCTACCCCACGACCGAGCAGGGTCTGGAGGCGCTTATCAGAAAACCGGATACGGCCCCGGTGCCCAAGAAGTGGAGAGACGGAGGATATCTGGAAGGGAATGCCGTGCCCAAGGACCCCTGGGACAATCCTTACTACTACACGGCTTCAAGTTCTTCAGGCACATCGTCAATCTCCGGCAACACCGCGAGTGGAGGCCGCGACTACGAGATAACAAGCTACGGCCGCGATGGGCAGCCTGGTGGAACGGGCAGAGATGCGGATATTTCCAGCACCGACCTCAGCAAAGATTAGAGCGTCTGGTTTCACGCTTGTCGAGCTTCTGGTCGTCACGCTCCTCTTTGCCATCTTTCTCACCCTTGTATCGGTAAAATGGCAGAACCTTTCCAGTAAGGGCGCCGAAGGTTTTCTTGAGTCCTTTTCTATTGAAGTCACACTGCTCCGCGAAGAGGCGATCGCCAATTACGAGGAACGAGCGATCCAGTTCGACCTATCAACCAACAGAATTGATGTTGGAGCTCCTGACCGCCTGAAAGGATTTTTGCAGCTCAGAGAATTGAAGGTGCCGGAGAATTATGTCCTGAAAGATATCGTGCTAAATGGCGAAAAGATACCGTCCGGCAAAGCAATGGTGCGTTTTCTCTCCAGTGGGATGGTCGATAGGGTAATCCTTCACTTCACAACAGCGAAGGACCAGTTCTACACAGTGCTGCTCAATCCTGTAACTGCAAAAGTGACGGGCGAGAATGGGTACGTCGAAGAAGTTACGCTCCGATAAGGGAACAACACTCCTTGAAGTGATGATAGCGGTGGCCGTAGCAGCGATAGCGCTCGTCTCGCTTATCACCCTTGTCATTTCAGACCTCGACATCGAGGAGTATGCCCGAAAGATGACGAGTGCGACCCTTGTGGCAGAAGCCAAGCTGAAAGAAATCGAACGGACGGGTTACCCCGAGGTCTCACAGGTGGAAGGGCTCGTGGATGAAAGTGATCCCTCCGGCTTCTATCAGAGAATTGTGGTTACCGAGGCTCTAATCGCTGACGTGCGCCAGGTGGACATTGAAGTCCTTTGGGACAAGAGGAGACGCTCGGTCAGCATTGTCGGCTATTTTGCAAAAAGATAGCAACCGACTGTTCCGAGTTGCGCGTTGCGAGTTACGAGTTTGAAAAACCGGTTCTTGTTGTTAACCCGTAACGCGCAGCATGTCTTTGGTAACTAGGCACCCGTAACCTGTAACGAATTGTTATATTGTCTGTGCGGCACCACTATGATACAATCGCAATCATCACAGTAGCACAGGACATTTACATGGTCATCGGAGTTCCGAAAGAGATAAAAGCTGAGGAAAATAGGGTGGCAGTGGTACCCGGCGGCGTTGAAACGCTGGCCGCCAAAGGTCACAGGGTCATCGTTGAACGGGATGCAGGCGCGGGGAGCGGCTTCAACGACTCGGACTATGAGCGCTCGGGCGCCTCGATCGTTTACTCTCACGAGCAGGTGTTTACCGAAGCCGATCTTGTGCTGAAAGTGAAAGAGCCTCTGCCTGTGGAGTACCCTTTGCTGCGGCAGCAGCAGATTCTTTTCACCTACCTTCATCTCGCGGCATCCGAATCGCTCACCAGGAGCCTCGCTGACAGGGGAATCATCGGTATAGCATATGAGACGGTCCAGACAGATGACGGCTATCTGCCCCTGCTGGCGCCCATGAGTGAAATCGCCGGCAGGATGGCCCCACAGGAAGGCGCCAAGTACCTTGAGGAAACATATGGAGGAAGAGGCGTGCTCCTTGGAGGCATACCCGGAGTGCCGCCCGCGAACGTCGTGGTGCTGGGCGCTGGCAATGTGGGACAGAACGCCGCCCGCATAGCTCTCGGCATGGGAGCGTCCGTCACCGTACTCGACATAAACACGCGCAAGCTCAGAGCCATAGACGAGGCTTTTCAGGGCAGGCTGGTCACGATGGTTGCAGACAATTACAACGTACGGGTGGTGATTACGTACGCGGACCTCGTCGTGGGAGCTGTACTCGTGCCTGGCAGAAAAGCACCCAATCTTATCACAAGAGAGATGCTCAAGCTGATGAAACCCGGAGCTGTTATTGTTGATGTTGCCATCGATCAAGGCGGGTGCGTGGAAAGTTCCCGTCCTACCACGCACCACGAGCCTGTGTATATTGAATCAGGCATAGTCCATTACGCTGTGACAAACATGCCGGGAGCGGTTCCGCGCACAGCGACCCGCGCCCTCACAGCAAACACGCTTCCTTATGTGATGACGATTGCCGATAAGGGGTGGAACAGGGCAACCGCGGACGATCCGTCCCTGGCAAAAGGCGTTAACCTCGTCAACGGGCGGATCACGCACAGAGGCGTCGCCGACGCGTTCGGCCTCCCCTACACGTCCCTCGACGAACTCCTCTGACACAATTCTTGTTGACAATCTGCAGGATAAATTGTTTTGACAAACGCAATCGCATCTGGTAGAACGTGAAAAATATATCAAGGAGGGGTTTCTATGAGAAAGGGTGTGGTAACGGCAGTCGTTCTATTTGCTTTCATTCTTTCATTGGGCACTGTTGTATTGAAGGCACACGCGCAGACGGTTACGCTCCGCTACTCAAACTTCTTCCCTGCACCGCACAAGAACAGCATGCTCGCCGAGGAGTGGTGCAAGGAAATCGAAAAGAGGACCAACGGAAAGGTGAAGTTCAACTATTTCCCTGGAGCGACACTCACTCCAGCCGCGCAGACCTACGACAGCGTTGAGAAAGGCATCGCCGACGTGGGCTTGAGCGTCCTCGGGTACACTATGGGAAAGTTCCCCCTCACTGAGGTCACAGATCTGCCACTCGGGTCTCAGACCGGTATGCTCGCCACAAAAATGAACAATGCGTACTACCAGAAGTTCAAACCGAAAGAATTCGACGGAACACAGGTCATGTTCCTGAGCGGCCATGGCCCTGGTTTGCTCCATACGGCCAAAAAACAGGTAACAAAACTGGAAGACGTAAAGGGCATGAAGATAAGGGGCACCGGCCTGAGCGCAAAGATCATCCAGCACCTTGGCGGCGCCCCGGTCGGCATGCCTATGACCGAGACGTATGACGCCATCTCAAAAGGCGTCGTAGAAGGCGTTCTGGCGCCTTTTGAGGCAATGAAGGGGTGGAAACTGGGCGAAGTCTGCAACTTCACCGTGCTCGATTACGGCGCTTCTTACTCGACTGACTTTTTTGTGGTTATGAACAAGGCGAAGTGGAATTCCCTGCCCGCTGACGTCAAACAGATCATCCAAAAGGTCAACGAGGAGTGGATCGAAAAGCAGGGTAAGGTGTGGGACGAGATCGACCAGGAAGGCAAACAGCTCATGAGCGCGCAGGGCAAGAAGATTACAGCACTCTCCAAAGAGGAGGACGCCAAATGGGTCAAGGCTGTTCGTCCAATACTGGATGAATATGTCGCCCAGGCAAAAGCCAAAGGGCTGCCTGGAGACGAAGCCCTTAAGTTCTGTCTCGACTACATCAAGGCCAACCAGAAATAGCGCATCAATAAAGAAAGCCGCTGGCCAGCGCGCCAGCGGCTTTCTTTCTCAATCGAGTCTGAAATAAGCCCCAAATAACTCTACAAATCGTTTGATGCCAGTTTGCATTCAAAAATAGAGCGAGGCGACCAGGCGAATAGCGACGGAGGCGTACATTGGTACGTCGTAGTCGCGCCGACGCAGGCAACGAAGCTATATGAATGAAGGCAAACTGGCATCATGCTTCGTTGAAAGATTTGAGCCGCCCAGCCCTTATCGGGTGTCGCAGCTTTCTTAACGCCTTAGCCTCTATCTGTCTTATCCTTTCCCGCGTCAGTTCAAAGACGTGGCCGACCTCTTCGAGAGTGTGATCATACTTTTCCCCGAGACCGAATCTCATGCGGATCACCTTCTCTTCTTTCGGTGTCAGCGTCGCCAGAGTCTTGTCAAGCTGATCGATCAGATCGCGGAAGATCACCGAGTTCTGCGGAATAGGTGTGGCTTTGTCCTCGATAAGATCTGCGAGGTGCGTATCTTCGTCTTCGCTCACGGGCGTTTCAAGGGAAATCGGCTCTTTGGTTATCCTCAGTATCTTTCTTACCTTGTCCGGGCCAAAGCCCATTCTCACTGCAATCTCGTCGGGTACGGGTTCTCTACCAAGCTCCTGAACCAGCTCCCTGGAAACCCGGATGATCTTGTTGATCGTCTCGATCATGTGGACCGGTATACGTATTGTTCTGGCCTGATCCGCGATGGCCCGTGTTATGGCCTGCCTGATCCACCAGGTAGCATACGTGCTGAACTTATAGCCCTTCCTGTGTTCGAATTTTTCAACAGCCCTCATAAGGCCGATGTTTCCTTCCTGCACCAGATCAAGGAGTGAAAGGCCGCGGTTGATATACTTCTTGGCAATGCTCACCACAAGTCTCAGATTTGCCTTTATCAGCTCATTTTTCGCGCGAAGGCACTCTTTCTCAGCTTCCTGAATACGTGTCAGTGACAACTTCAACTCCCGGGTTGACACTCCTGCCTCGCGATCTGCCCGCTCAAGCTTCCTTTGCAGCATCGCAAGTTCCTTTCTTCCGGTCTCCCCCCGCGGGTGGCCGATTCTGCTAATCTCGTGGCCAAGCCTCTCGACTTTCGCTATATGGCGTCTCATCCTGAGCGCTATCCGTTCGATCATCTGCCTGCTCAGATTTATTTCAGAGACAACCTTCCCGATGTCCGCCTGCAGGGTCTCCCTTTCTTTTCTGTTACGCACCTTACGCATGCGCTGTGATCTCACCTTGAGACGTTCGAGAAGGCCGATGACCCTGTCTCTATGCAGTTCCTCATCAAATGACTCGTCCAGGTCATCAGCCTCACACGTTATTTCTTTGACTTCGATCTTCCCGGCGCTGAGGGCAGGGAGAGCCCGCAGTAACTCGCTGATGGTCAGCGGCACGGAAAGGATTATCCGCTTGATGTCTGCCCGCGATTGCTCAATACGCATGGCAATCTCTTTCTCCCCTTCTCTCGTCAGTAATGCCACCGCTCCCATCTCTCGTATGTAATGCTTAATTGGATTGGTTAACTCGTCCCCATACACGTCATCCAGGGAATCATCCAGCATCTCGCCATAATTCTCTGCATCGTTGAAGGCAGCTTGCTCCTCCCGTTCGACATCAAAAAGGTCAACATCCTCGAAAAGACCCCCCTTCTCCTCCGGACCGGGCACCGCGATGTAGATATCTCTCCGCTCCTGCCGATCCTCGTAAGCAAAAAACTTCTTGCCGACAGACAGACCAATCACATTCATTCCGTCGCTTCTTTCATCTGACATGCTGTCCCCCCTTGGCGGATTTGGATCTCATTCCCTGCACAACCTGTCGCTTCAGCTCCAGAAGCTGGGCCAGGGCCTCCTGATCACCCTTCTGTTCAGCTTCTGCCAAACGCTCGGTAATCTCCCTTGCTTCTTCTTTGAGCCTCTTCCTCTCGATATGCTGGCAATAATCAAGAATTACCTTTTCCATCTCTTCCGCGTCGTAGTCTGCCACTTCCAGGGCCGAGCTCAGCACGGAATTCTTCAACTCGTCTCCTTCCAGCATTGCGACAAACCGCCTCACCTCCAGACAACCCTGCTGTTCATACTGCTCGATCATACGATCCAGAACTTGCTGCGATTCTCCGTCTGCAATATAGCGTTTCACCCCCTTCCCTTTCAGCAACTGCATGAGAGAGGGCCTGTTCAGACAAATACCTATAATCTTTCTCTCCACTGTTGCGTTTTGTCTCTCTCCCCGATCCGCTCCTTCGATCCTCTTCTCGTGTATGGAGTCCCAAAAGCAATACTCCTCGACACCGGTAAGTTGTGCAAGCCTCTGGACGTAAAGCCTCTTGACTATGCCGTCCTTCATTCCCTCCAGCTGAGGAAGAATGGTCTTGATGAATGCCCGTTTTCCCTCAAGCGTGGAAAGACCACACCGTTTCATATGAAAGTCAAAGGAGTAGTCGAGAATGGCCTTCCTGGACTCCATCAACTCCTGAAAGCCGGACAGCCCCTTCTCCCTCACGAAGCTGTCGGGATCATGCTGTGGAGGCAGAACGACCATCCTGCCGTTGATGCCCATCTCACCGAGGAGGCCGATGAGCCTCAGCGTGCTCTTCATGCCCGCTTCATCCCCATCGAGCATCAATGTAATGTTTTCCGTATAATTCCTCAGGCGGGATATCTGCTCTTCTGTAACGGACGTGCCCAGCGTTGCCACGGCGTTGCGCACGCCCACTTGGTGCAGGGCAATAAGATCGAAGTATCCCTCCACGACGATCGCTTCGTCTTTTTCTGCAATCTCTTTTCTCGCTTTATCCAACCCGTAGAGCACAGACCGCTTTGTGAACACAGCTGATTCCGGCGAGTTGAGGTACTTGGGAAGTGCCTCCTTTTCAAGGGCCCTGCCCCCGAAGCCGATAACCTTACTATTGATGTCGAGGATGGGTATGACAATCCGGCCGCGAAATATATCGTAGATATCGCTTCCCCTCATTTTGAATAGCCCGATGCTGAACAGCAGATCGAAGGGGACGCCGATCATTTTTGAAAACTCTTGCGTATATCGCGCCCGCTCGCTGTATCCCAGCCTGAACTCTTCCATTGTTGCGCTCGTGATGCCGCGCTTTTCCAGATACGCTCTGGCCGCTCCGGACTTCCTGAGATTCGCGTGGTAATAGTCGGCAAGCTTCAGGAGAGCTTCCAGGATGGGCATCCTTTTCCCCGCAGGCCGGTTCGTGATCTTTATACCAAGTTGATTGGCGAGGCTTTCCAGGGCTTCGCTGAAATTGACATGATCATACTTCGCGAGGAAATGGACCGCATTACCCCCTTCGTGGCAGCCGAAGCAGTAGTATATCTGCTTCTCGACGCTTACAGTAAAGGAGGGCGTCTTCTCTTTGTGAAATGGACAGAGTCCCAGGTAATCCTTTCCGGCGCGTCTCAGCTTAACGTACTGAGAAACAACGTCAAGGATGTTTACTCGTTCGAGTACTGCCTCAAGCAAGCTATTCACTGCAACTCCACGATGGTCACACCGGAATTCCGCTCCTCACCTTTGACCACGATATGGGGAGTTTCCAGGAGGCGGTGCCTGATAGCATCCATGAGCGCTCCTGTTCCTATCCCGTGCACGATGCGCAATGTCGTGGTACCGTGTACTATAGCTCTGTCGATGAACCGATCCACCTCGCGTAATGCCTCTTCAACGCGCATGCCTCTCACGTTCAACTCGGGGACTTCGATGGGGGCAACATGGACCTCGACCGGTCTTGCATTCGTTTTAACCTGCCCCGGGACCTTAAACAGGTACTCGGTGTGTACCTTCATTTTCATGCCGCCGAGATCGACCTCTGCGTTGTGCTTCTCTTCGTCGATACGTATAACATAGCCGTCGCGGCCAACCGACTTGACCCTTACATGATCACCCACGCGTATGATCTCGGCAGCTGTCACACCACCTGCATGCTTATCTTGGATCAGGCGAAGGCGATCGCGCGCCCGCCTCACCGAAGTTCTCTCTTTCTTGAGCGCCTCCTTGCGGATTTCCTCCAACTCCCGCTCCGTCTCCAGGAGTCGCACCCGGCACCGTTCCTCAGCCGCCTTAAGGTACTCGTCGCGCTTTTCCTTCAACTGCGCGAGCCTCGCCTTTGCCTCTTCCCTCAGCTTTGACACATGCGCGCGTTCTTCCTTCAGTTTGCCTCTTTCTTCCTCGAGGCCTTTTACGAGATCATTGAGCATATGTTCCTGTTTTCCGAGATACTCGTAGCTCTTCCTGATGATGTCGCGGGGCATATCGCAGTTTTCAGCCACGTGAATTGCATTGCTCACGCCTGCAACACCGTAGAGAAGCCTGTACAAAGGCTTTATTGTGTCGCTGTCGAAGTCGGTTGCAGCGTTGAGCGCGAACGCTCTCGAGTACCCGTAGGCCTTCAGCACATTGAGATGGGTGGTCACCAGCGTCTTACATCCTCTTTCAACAAACGCATCGATAATCCCCATCGCCAACGCGGATGCTTCCTGCGGTTCCGTGCCTCCGCCGATTTCATCAATCAGTATGAGCTCGCCACCGTGAGATTTTTCGTAGAGGCTCTTTATGGCACTGACGTGAGCGGTGAAACTGGAGAGCTCCATGGAGATATCCTGCTCATCACCGATGACTGCGTATATCGCCGGGAAGAGCGTTATCCGCGGATTTCCCCTCGCAGGGACAAAGAGACCGGAGGCTGCCATGGCCACAAGCAGGCCGATTGTTTTCAGAGCCACTGTCTTGCCGCCTGCGTTAGGCCCTGAAATTATCATTGCCTTCTTCTCTCTTTCCATCACTATGTCTATAGGGACCGCTTTCTCCTTTTTTGACATGATGATGAAAGGATTCCTCGCCTCCCTTATATCAATAGACCCGTCTGTGGCCATATCAGGCCGAACGGACTCGTATGCAAGGGAGAAACGGGCGAGGCAATGATAGAAATCAAGTTCGATTACGGTTTCAAGATTTGCTTCCAGTTGGTCTCTGTAGCCCCGCATCCAGGCAGTGAGTTCACGCAGTATTCTCTGCTCTTCTTCCCTTTCGTCTTCCTCCAGCATGCTTATCTGGTTGTCGGACTCGACGATCGCCATCGGCTCGACAAACGAGGTCTTGAGAGAATGGGAATAGTCGTGAACTATCCCCTGAAAGAATTGGTTGAAGTTGGGCTTTACGGGCAGCACGTACCTGCCGTTCCGCACAGCCACGTAGGTATCCTGAAGCGCCGGGCGCACGTCTTCCGACTCCATCATCTTTTCCAGATGTCTCTTTGCCCGCTCCCTCAGCTGATAAAGATCTGACCGTATTTTCGAAAGAGCATAGGACGCGCTGTCTTCGACAAAACCTTCCGTGTTCACCACTTTTCGGATGCGCGCTCTGACGGCCGCAAGGGGATCAATGCGTTCCAGAAGCTCTTCCGTATATTGCTTTAAACCGAAGGCGCCTTTCAAGAAGCCTGTTATCTCCTTGCATCGCGTCAGGAAATCGTGGAGTGCTATGAAGTCTGAAAGTTCAAAAACGAAGTTTTCAATGGCGAGCTGCGACAGGGTCCGCCTTACGTCCGGAATCTCAGTCAGCGGTACGAGGCCGTTCCACTTTATCAGCTCCAGTAACGCTTCCAGCCTGTCTTGTCGTGCTTGTATCTGCCCGATATCCTCCCGAGATGACACCGGTCTCAGAGAGGAAACACGATCGTCGATGAGGGATGTCGATGCGTATTCTTTGATCACATCGAGCAGCTTCAAGTAATCGATGTACGATAGCGTCTTGTCGATCATGCCGCGCTTAAGGGCTACGTTTGCGTGGATAGCCTTTGACGCACCATGTCACTCAAAACCTTTCCATCAATCCTGGCAGCATGTTTTTCCATCAGGAATTTCATCACCTTTCCCATATCCTTCGGGGTCTTAGCATCTAGCTGACGAATGGCCTCTTCCACTTCGCCGGACAACTCCTCAAGTGTCAACTGTGCAGGCACAAATTCCTGTAAAACAACAAGTTCTTTCTCTTCCTTCTCAACCAGGTCTTGTCTATGGCCCTTCTTGAAGCTTTCGATAGATTCAGAATGCTGCTTGATCAGAGTCTTGACCACTCCGTGGAACTCCTCCTCGGCGAGTGGTCTGACCTTTTCGACTTCTTTATACTTGACGGCGCCGAGGAGCATACGCAGCGTAGAAACCCTCACCGCGTCGCGCTCTTTCAGTGCTTTCTTGAGATCCGCTTCAATGCGGTCTTTAAAGCCCATTATCAGTACAGGCCTTTTGCTACCATCCGTCTCATTTTCTTAAGGGCCCTTTTCTTTGCAGCCAGGATCTTTTTCTTTCTCTTGACGCTCGGTTTTTCGTAATGCTCTCTTCTCTTGACTTCGGACAGAATACCCGTTCTTTCACACTGCTTCTTAAATCTTCTCAGGGCGCTCTCGAAGGACTCCCCGTCTTTTACGATAACTACCGGCATCCACGTTCGCCTCCCTTCGTCACCGATTAAATTGGAAGGATAAATTTAACCTTAACTCTTTAAGCAAAGTCAACAGATTTAGTTATTATTTTGCAGCTTCAGATAAAGGATGAACTATTCTATATAACATATTCAAATTACTTGTATTTAAATGACAGAATTCTGCCCTGTCTCAAAAAGGGCTCATCCCTGTGGATCACATGAGGAACGGGTTCCTTCGAATTATGGTATGCGTTCTCTCCGGGCCTGTTGATATGATATCCAGAGGTACTCCGCTCAACGTTTCGATTCTGTCCAGATACTTCCGCGCATTCTGGGGCAGATCTTCAAGACGCGTAATGCCTTGAGTCGGGCTCTTCCATCCAGGCAGCGTTTCGTAAACAGGTTCGCACGCTGACCATCCCTTCAGGGAGAGCGGGGGTTCCGTAGAGAGTCTCCTGCCCGTTTTGTAGCCGGTGCAGATTTGCAGGTTGTCGAATTCATCCAGCACGTCAAGTTTCATGACTGCAAGAGAGCTCACACCGCTCAAGGCCACAGCTCTCTTTGCAATAACCGCATCGAACCAGCCACATCTGCGCGGTCTACCGGTTGTCGCGCCGAACTCCCCGCCCTTTTGTCGCATCAGCTCTCCTTCAGGACCGGTGAGTTCAGTAGGAAAAGGTCCTTCCCCCACTCTCGTTGTGTACGCCTTGCACACTCCGAGCACATGGTTTATGGCGGTCGGCGGCATACCAGCGCCGCAGGCAGCATTACCAGCAAGGGTATTTGACGAGGTAACATAGGGATAGGTCCCGTGATCAATGTCCAGATACGTGCCCTGAGCTCCCTCGAACAGAATATTTCGTTTCTTCCTGATCGCCTCATGGATGAGCAGCGGCGTATCCGCCACATACTTCTTCAGAAGCTCTCTGTAAGTCCCATACTCTTTTATCACGTCCCGCGGCCGCAACGGCTCCCCTTTGTAAAGACGCTTAATGAGGAAGTTCTTGACTTTAAGGTTCTCTCGCACTTTCTCTGCAAAGAACTTCTTGTCAAGCAGGTCGACGACCCTTATGCCGAGCCTGCTCGATTTGTCCTCATACGCGGGGCCGATACCTCTACCCGTGGTGCCTATTTTACGGCCGTCGCTCACCGACTCCCTGAGCATGTCCATCTTTTTGTGGTACGGCATGATGAGATGTGCGTGTGCGCTCAGCTTGAACCGACGCTCGTCTTCAAAATAGCCAGACCTCTTCAGCTCCTCTATTTCACCAATCAACACCGATGGGTCAACCACAACACCGTTGCCGATAATGCACGTCTTGTCGGGATGGAGTATGCCCGAGGGGATGAGGTGGAGAACTACTTTCCGCTCGCCCACCACGATGGTGTGGCCTGCGTTGGCGCCCCCTTGGTAGCGAACGATCGCGTCGGCAAATTCGCTCAGCAGATCGATAATCTTGCCTTTGCCTTCATCGCCCCACTGAAGGCCGAATGCTACCACATTTGCCATTTCTGATACCCTCCTCGATTGGTCCAAATCAGCACGGGTTGCGCGATATCATACATTGTTTCCGGAGAGGAGGTCAACCACTCAATCACGCTGGATGCGGACTTCCCGTTGCGTGTGTGTCTCCACTCCCCCTCCCTTTTTTCTTGACAATTATCAGCCCATGAAATAGGAATGTAAGAGGGGATAGGGGTTCAGTGCCACATCTACAGATTCCACGTTCAGCAGACTTGTTTCATTCGCCAGCTAAACATTACAGTGCCACCACACAAGGGGGGAGTCATGGCAGAGCAGACGCGGATGAGCTACAAGAGTTTCGCAGAAGTGAAGCAGACACTTTCTCCGGCAGAAGAACGTTTCGAACTCTGGCGTAATACCGTCGGTCTCTTTCTCGGGCCAATCGTTGGAATTGTACTATTCATGACGCCAATGGTCAGCCTGAGTTACCAGGCCCACGCCCTTGCGGCCATAATCGGCTGGATAGTCGTCTGGTGGATCTGCGAGCCAATCCCCATACCAATGACCGCTCTTGTGGGTGCCATCCTCTGCGTCTTGTTCGGCGTGGCGCCGGCCGCCAAAGTCCTCGGCCCTTTTGCCGATCCGACGATATTCCTTTTTCTCGGCAGCTTCATTCTGGCTGAAGCCATGGCGGTTCACGGTCTGGACAAACGGTTCGCCTTTGGTATCATGTCGCTCAAATGGGTCGGCAACAGCGCCGGAAGATTGCTCTTCGTGTACGGCGTTATCTGCGCCTTTATTTCCATGTGGATCAGCAACACCGCGACGACTGCCATGATGTTCCCGGTGGGCCTGGGATTGGTCTATGCGATGGCGGATATTATAAGCGCAAAGACAGGTAAGCCGGTAGATGCGACAAGATTGCGCTTTGGAACAGGCATCATGCTAATGGCCGCCTATTCCGCGTCTGCAGGCGGCATCGGCACCCCGGTCGGAACCCCCCCAAATCTCATCGGCATGGCAATGATCGAAAAGTTTGCCCATGTGAAGATACCTTTCTTCCAGTGGATGCTCTTCGCGATCCCGCTCCTGGTCATAATGTATGCACTCCTCTTCATACTTCTTTACGCGCTTCACAAGCCGGAATTGAGCCAGATAGAAGGAAGTCACGAATACGTCAGTGCGGAACTTAAGAAACTGGGCAAGTGGACAACCGGTCAGCGCAACGCGCTCATCGCTTTTCTTGTCGCGGTAATTCTCTGGATTATACCCGGCTTTCTGGCCGTCATCTACGGGACCACCTCGCCCGAATCAAAGCTCTATAACACCAAGGTGCCTGAGGCAATAGCCGCCCTCATTGCCGCTGCGCTCCTTTTCATTCTCCCGGTCAACTGGAAAGAGAGGGAGTTTACCATAAGCTGGAAACAGGCAACGAAGATCGACTGGGGTACACTGCTGCTCTTCGGTGGCGGTCTTACCCTTGGCAACCTGATGTTTGAGACAAAGCTTGCAGAGGTGATCGGCAAGAGCCTTCTGGCCTCCAGCGGCGCCACGTCGATGTGGGGAATCACGTTTGCCGCGATTGTCATAGCCATCATCGTGAGCGAAGCCACATCGAACACAGCAGCAGCCAACATGTGCGTGCCGGTCATGATATCGCTGGCTATCGCCGCAGGTGTCAATCCCGTACCCCCGGCTATAGGCGCGACCCTCGGCGCGAGCTGGGGCTTCATGCTGCCCGTCTCCACCCCTCCCAATGCCATTGTGTATGGGTCGGGTATGATCCCGATCACCAAAATGATGAGGGCCGGCATTTTCTTCGATGTAGCAGGTGCAATGGTAGTATGGATCGGCTTGCGCATCCTTCTGCCACTGGTGGGTCTTGCGTAACCTGTTTCGGGGATCCTCAGACATACATTGCCTTTGTGCTTTGTCGAGAATTATGTAATAGTAGTAGTCGCGATGAGGGGTTGCCGGTGACAGAAGGATCCGCGGGCACTGAAGCTGTGCCCGGCGCAGGAGCGCTCTTTAGCAAGAAAGTCTATCGCCTGCAACAGGCTGACTGGAAGAGGATCCGTCCCGAGCTTACCAGAGGCATCCTCGGAAAAGCCCTCTCACCCACGGGAGCCGGCGACATCGATGTCACGCTGACGAGAGTCGAGCCGCGCGGTGAGTTTTCTCTTCACCGTGATCCCTATCATCACGTCTTTTACGTTTTTGAGGGAACGGGTGAGGTGAGACTCGGAGAGGAGGTTTACCCCATTCGTCCGGAAACGGTCGTACAGGTTCCGGCTGGAGAGGTTCACGCCTACAAGAACAACGGGGATACGGAGCTGATCCTCCTCACCCTCAACATTCAAGTCGGGAAGTGACGATTTCAATAATCGAACAGTTGATTCACCACATCAAAAGGAGGAACAAGTAATGCGCATCGTGTTATTGGGAGCACCAGGAGCAGGAAAGGGTACAGTAGCAAAGCTGTTGACAGCTCATGACGGCTCGATTCAGATATCGACCGGCGATATTCTGCGGGCAGCGGTCAAGGCCAACTCGGAACTGGGAAAGAAGGCAAAAGGCTACATGGAACGGGGCGAACTGGTACCCGATTCACTCATTATGGAGATCATGGAGGTGAGACTGCAGGAACCTGACTGTGCTAAAGGGTTTATACTCGATGGGTTCCCCCGCACCATTCCTCAGGCAGAGGACCTCAAAAAGCTACTTGCCAAGCTAAAATTGAAGCTGGATTTGGTCGTCAACCTCGACGTCCCCAAGGACGTGATACTGGACCGCCTCACCACAAGGCGCACGTGCTCCAACCAGGATTGCCAGGAAATATACAACATCAAGAGCAAGCCGCCGTCAGCAGACGGAAAATGCTTCAAGTGCGGCTCTCCTGTCGTTCAGCGCGCGGATGAGACGGTAGAAGCAATCACGACCCGTCTCGAGACCTACAACGAGAAGACTGCGCCCCTAATAGGCTTTTATGATAAGGAGGGTCTGCTCAAGAACATCAGCTCCCTGAGCAGCGAGCAGACGGTCAAGGAAATTACCGGAGCAATCAAGAAATAGGCGATAAAAAAGAAGGTTGAGGAAAAGGCTGGACGCACTTCTTCCTCAACCTTCTTTCTGTTCTTTCCTTACCCTCGTTTATTTTCTTCTGCCTTGTCCTGCCTTCTTATACAGAAGACTCCCTATGAAAAAGATGAAATTGAGTATGACTATTGTCGCGCCGGTCGGAAGATCGAGCATAACTGACAGAAAAACACCAACAACAACAGAAAGCACAGAGATGCCGGAAGCAATGGCTATGGTTCCCTTGAAGCTTCTCGCAATCTGCAATGCAGCCGCAGGCGGCACGATCAGAAGAGAAGAGATAAGCATGATACCCACGACCTTCATGGCAAGGACGACCGTCAGCGCGCTCAGAAGGACGAGGATCGTGCTGATCCTTCCCGTCCTGATGCCGGAAGCGCGCGCTGATTCCTCATCAAAGGTCAGGGAGAAGAGCTCGTGAAAAAGAAGAAAGACAGTCGCAATGACGCCAAGGGAAAGACACATCGAGGTGACAACCTCACCTTCCCGGATAGCCAGAATATTTCCAAACAGGTAGCTGAAGAGATCGATATTGAACCCGCCCGCAACACTGGCCAGGATTATGCCTCCTGCTATCCCGAGGGAGGAGACCATCCCGATAGCCGCATCCCCGAACAGACGCGCTCTTTGAACCAGTTTGAGTATGGCAATTGAACTAGCCATTACTACCGGTATTGCCGCGTACAGAGGAAAGATACCGAGAAGCATGCCCAGCGCCACACCCCCGAACGTGACATGAGCGAGACCATCGCCTATCAGGGAGAGACGCCTCAGAACAAGAAAAACCCCCAGCGTAGAGCAGGAAATAGCAATGAACGATCCCGCCAACAACGCCCTCTGTATGAAGCTATGACTTAAGAAATCAAAAATCTCCAAAGCTCTACACCTTTACTCTGTTACGCTCAACGAACGTATACGCCGGAATGCGAGCCAGCATTAGTCATGGCGATGGCAGATAACATGCTGCGAAAAAGTTCCAAAATACTCACCCATGTCTGCAGAAACACAGAACTCGCCGAAGGTGCCGTGAAATATTACTTTCTTGTCGAGATATAAGAGAGTGGAGGCGTATTTGCCGATGCTCCCTATATCATGTGTAACGATGAGAATCGTTGTGCTGTTCTTCTCGTTCAACTCACGCAGCACATCGAAAAAATGTTCCCTTATTTCAGGGTCAAGCGCGGCGGTGGGTTCGTCAAGTATCAAAAAATCAGGTTGATTCACCAGGGCGCGGGCGATAAACACCCTCTGCTGTTGTCCCCCGGAAAGCTCGCCGATCAGCTTATTCCTGATGTCCGCGATGTCCATGAGCTTCATGGCGTGCTCTATCAATTCTCCCTCATGTTTGCCTGGATGCTTCGGGAATCCGTGTTTCGATAGAAGCCCCAGCCCTACTATCTCTCTGACCGTTGCAGGAAAGTTCGGATTAAAGGATACAAGCCGTTGAGGGACATACCCTATCTTGTCCCAGTTCCTGAATGTCAAAGGGCTGTCGCCGAAGAGCGAAACTGACCCCTTGTCAGCCTCAGAAAAACCCAGCAGGATGCGGATGAGCGTCGTTTTTCCAGAACCGTTTGGCCCGACGAGGCCGCAATAATCGCCTGTATTCAACGAGAAACTCACATCGGAGAGGACTCCGACGGAGTTGTAGGCAAAGGAAAGCTCACGCATCTCTACAGCTATCGGCATTCCAGTCCCTTTTTGAGATTGTTAAGATTCTGCTCCATGATTCCAAGAAACGTTACCCCTTTGGCCATTTCTTCCCTCGTCACATTGTGTGCACCGTTCAGCTTCAGCATGGAAACGCCTGTCTCATTGGCGATGATTTCTGCTACCCGCGGTGTGATGAGCTCTTCGTAGAAAATATAATGCACGCCGTATTTCTTTATTTGCTCCTTCAGTTGTATTAGTTTGGCGGCTGTTGGCTCCGCATCAGGCGATCCGCTGTACGCCGACATGTAGAGCAGATGATAGCGTTTCGCAAGATAATTGAAGGCAAAGTGGCCGCCATGAATAATTACATGTTGCTTGCAGTCAGCAAGCACCCGCTTATATTCTTCATCCAATCGGGCGAGCTCATCGACGTAGTTTTGTGCATTCCTCGTGTAGTACTCTTTATGCGCAGGGTCTTTCATCGCAAACCCTCTCACGATAGTGCGTACCATCTTCTGTGCATTGCCGAAATCGAGCCAGACATGAGGATCAATATCCCGGTCATAGCGCTTATTCTCTTTCTCTCCGGCGCCCTTCTTATCGAGAATATACGGCTCCTTGTTGTCCCCGGCAAGCAAGCCCGCACTGGCATCGATCACAATGAGCCGCTCAGCATTGAGGCTGCTCAGGACGGTTGCCGCCCATGGCTCCATCCGCCCTCCTGTGTATATAAACAGATCCGCGCTCTCCAGTTTCATAAGGTCACCCGGCTTTGGTTCGAAGCTGTGAGGCTCCACACCGGGCGGCAACAGGAGCGTGACGTCCGCCTGTTCCCCTCCGATCTGTTTTGCAAAATCGTAAAGCGGAAAGAGAGTCGTGATCACAATGAGCCTTCGCTCAGCCGGGGCTTTCTCTGGAGACTTGCTGCAGGCCGTTAAAAGACAAAAGATCAGCACCATTCCGGTGACAAAAAGAATTCTCCTATTGAAGAAACAGGCATTCACGAAATCAACACGCCAGACAGTCCTTGCAGTGACCGTACACCTGCATGAGGTGTGAGACCACTGCACCCTTGAGGTCCTTTTTCACTTCCTTGTTTATCAATTCCATTCCGCAGAAACTGAGGTCTTCCACTTTCCTGCAGGAGATGCAGACAAAATGATGATGGTGGTGGCTTTTCGGGCAAAAATAATAGTAGAGCCTCCGGTCAGGATGAAGAATCTTTATCAGCACGCCGCACGCAGAGAGCTCTTCCAGGTTCCGGTATACCGTGGGGAGCCCTGCCCTTACGGCCGTTCTCCTCATGCGCCTCCAGATCTCCTCGGGAGCCAGATAAATTGATTCCACTGCGAGTATTTTGAGGATTGCCAGTCTCTGAGACGTAACTTTTAACTTGAGCGCCCGCAGGAGTTTATCGAAGTCCTGATCCGCCATGGTCCATCATATTTTTTCTAATTGAAAATGATTTTCAATTATAGTCACCGATGAGCGGTGTGTCAAGAAGTACGCGCGACTGTGGCAGCCTCATTGATCAGGCTGGTCAGTTGCTTTCACTCGAATCGCTGTAGAGGGAATCGATGAGGTGGCCGTACCTCTCCAGCACGACACGCCTTTTGATTTTCAGAGTAGGAGTGAGTTCACCCGCCTCCAAGGTAAATTCCCTGTCGACTAAAGCAAAGGCACGGATTTTCTCGTAGTCGGCAAGGCCCTCTGTGAGACGTTGAATCTCCATGCGTATGAGCCGACGTACCGCCGGCTCCTCGATAAATCCTGTCTCATCCCCCACATGGCCCTCGACCCCGTGCGCCCGGGCCCACTCCCTGACCCGGTCAAATGCCGGTACGATGAGCGCTCCGACAGTGTTTTGCCGGTCGCCCACCAACACCGCTTGAAAAATGAAGGGACTGCCAAGCAGGAGGGTTTCCAGATGCTGAGGGAGCACCTTTTTGCCGTTGGCGAGCACAATCAAGTTCTTCTTGCGGTCCGTGATGCTCAGGTAGCCGTCTTCGATTGTTCCTATGTCGCCGGTATGGAGCCAGCCGTCGGGCTCTATAGCTTCCTTCGTCTCTTCAGCTCTTTTGTAATAGCCCTGCATAACATTGGGACCTCGAACCAGGATTTCCCCATCATCGGCGAGTTTCACCTCCACTCCTTCGAACGGCCTGCCAACCGTGCCTAACCTGATCCTTCCGGGAGGATTCACGCTCACCAGCGGTGATGTTTCGCTCAGGCCGTACCCCTCCATGATCGGCAGCCCCATGGCCGAGAAGAACTCAAGAGTATCTCTGGAAACCGGCGCGCCGCCCGCGAAGAAAAACCGCAGCCGATCCAATCCCAGACGATCTCTCAGACGCCTGAAAACAAGCCGGTCAGCAAGCCAGCGCTTGCGCGTAAGAAGAGGTCCCACGCTTCCACCAGCCTGCACCTCCACCATTGCTCTGCCGGAGGAGAAGGCCCAAGCGATCAGTTTCTGCCTGACCCGAGGCTCTTTGGTAAATGCGGCCTTAAGACCTTCTTCGAACATCTCCAGCAGTCTTGGCACGACCGCCATGTAATGAGGCCTCACCTCCTGTATATTCTGCCGGAGTCTGCGCAGATTCTCCACGTATGCAATCGTCGATCCGAGACTTATCGGCAGGTAGTGATCCACCATCCTCCCGAACACGTGGTTGAGAGGCACGAAAGATAGGAGCGTGTCACCCTGTTGGAAGGTGAGAACCTTCCGCGCGGTGCTGTAGTTGGAAACAAAGTTCTGATGGGAGAGTATCGCCCCCCTGGGCTCCGCGGTGGTGCCCGAGGTGTAGATAATGCTCGCCCAGTCTTCTGGTCTTACGGATGACCAGCACTCCTCGTATTTATGATCGGCAAGGGGAGAAGCTTCGCCATCCCTCAGAAGCGCTTCGTAGGAGAGAACAGACTCAGCGCCATCACGCGGTGCGTTCATGCTGATTATGCAAAGGTCACCGAACTTTTCTCTGACCGCAAGTGCCTTGGCAAGTTGCTCCTGATCTGAGACGATGAGGCACCGGGCGCCGGAATCCGAGATGATATACTCAACGTGTGCGACGGGAAGGGTTGGAAAGATACCCACGTTGACCGCGCCGGCATGGAGGATCGCAAAATCACTGATTGCCCATTCAGGCCTGTTCTCCGACATAAGGGCTACCCGGTCTCCCCTGGTTACGCCGATCGAAAGGAGAGCCGTTGTCAGCCCTCGCACCCGGTCACCCATTTCTCTGTATGTAATCGGTCTAAAACTGCCGTCTACTTTCCGGAGCATCGCCGGATAATCGGCGAATTTTTTTACGCTTTCTTGAAACATCCGGCACAACGTCTCGGCCATGCTTACTCTTACCCCCTTCTTATCCCGGTGTCAGACATCGACTCCCTTTGTTACGCCGTGGCCTATGGCCTTCTTGAGTGGTCTCAGCACTGCAAGCATGCCCAAACCAGCTGCCAGCGCGAGAACAGAGAGCATCAGGAAAAAACTCTCCTTCGACATTCTTTCCCAAAACGTACCAAGATAGCCTGCCAGATAATTGCCCCCAAAACTGGAGAGAAACCAGATCCCCATCAGCATGGAAACCATGCGCGCCGGCGCAAGCTTCGTCACCAATGAAAGGCCCACGGGGGACAGAAAAAGTTCGCCGACCGTGAAGATAGCCGTACATGTGGTCAGCCACCATATACTCACCTTTTTCTGCTCTGTTCCGAGGTGCGCGGCAATGACCATGACGAGAAAGGAAACGCCCAGCAACATGCATCCTGCTGCCATTTTGGATACGCTCGAAGGTTCTTTGCCCCGCCTGGATTGCCACAACCAGACACTGGTGATGGCAGGCGTGAAGAGAATGATCATGGCCGGGTTGAACGCCTGAAACCAGGATGCGGGCATCTCCCATCCCAGAATATAGCGGTCTGTATTGACGTCTACCCACAGTGCCAGCGTATTACCTTGCTGCTCATAGACTCCCCAGAAAACGATCGCAAATACCATCAGCACGAGCAGGCCGGCTATTTTGCTTCGCTCATCACTATTCAGGCGCTCTTTCCCGGAAGCGCCTCCTGCCTTTCGCTCCGTGAGATAGTCCGGTGCGAGGTGCTTCTGACCTGCGAGGTAGATCGCAAGTCCGATGAGCATACCCACACCGGCAGCAGCAAACCCGTAATGCCATCCGTACAGCTCGCCGAGAGTTCCGCACACGAGAGGTGACAACAACGCCCCGAGATTGATGCCAAGATAGAAAATGCTGAAGGCCCGGTCGCGCCTGTGATCCCCGGGGCGATAGAGAGCGCCGACCTGGGTGGAAATATTCGGCTTGAAAGCGCCATTGCCGAGAATCAGAAAAATCAGGGCTGGGAAAAACAAGCGGTCAAGAGCCATAAGGAAGTGACCGATGGCCATGAGGACTGCCCCGAGCACGACTGTCCTGCGCTGCCCCAGAACCCTGTCTGCAAGCAGTCCTCCGAAAAAAGGCGTGAAATAAACAAAGCCCGTATAAAGCCCGTATATGTGAGAAGCTTGCTCCTGGCTGAAAAGAAGGTGCTTCATCATATAGTAGACAAGGAGCGCTTTCATCCCGTAATAGGAGAAACGCTCCCACATTTCTGTGAAAAAAAGAAAGTAGAGTCCCTTGGGATGTGAGCCTGTCAGACTTGAGGAAAAGAAGCCCGGAGGAATGCTCCTGCTATCTGCGTCCAGGAAACCTCCTCGCCCCAAAGCCAGGGCCGAGCGGGATACATTCACAGGTTGCGCGCGCGCCGCAAACCGGCTTAGCGCTTCCCGATATTGCAAGGATACGAGATGCTTTCACCATCGGTCGGGACTCACGACGCGCGCTGAGTCAGGCGCCTCCGTACGGTCATACTTACCGACCCACATGATAAGAGGAAAAACCCTTCGAGTCAAATTCCCGGCGTAGGGTCAGAAGAAGTTGAAAAGAGCATTTCGAGGGAGTAGAATTGTATACGATCAGCGGACACAAATCCTTTCGTTTAGCGCGGGCCTCAATCACAGCCCCCGGGTACGGCACAACGAGGGCTTATCGACATAGTGAAAGGAGACGCTATGATGAGATTTGAGCAGACGTTTAACAGCTTCCTTCTGCAGCACCAAGAAAAACATAACCGCACGTACCACTTTTTAATCCTCCTGGACGCACTTATCAGTGCAGCAAAGCACATCCAGTACTACTATCTCACAGGGGCCTTGAAAGGCAATCTCGGTCTGGCTGGTTCAGTCAACGTACAGGGCGAAGACCAGATGGCCATGGACCAGATAGCCCACGAGATCACCATCCACTATCTCAGGGCATCCGAAAGGGTCATCCATGCGGTCAGCGAAGAATCCGAAGAGATAGTTCAGATCAATCCCAAGGGGGGGCGCTACTTTGTCTATTTCGATCCCCTGGACGGCTCATCGAATGTCGCTCACGGCCTTCCTGTCGGCTTTCTTTTCGGCATCGCCAAACGTAACCTCAACGGTGACGAGGATAGCCACTTGAGGGCCGGGAAAGATTACATCGCTGCCGGAATGTTCGTGATTCCCACGGGCACCTTCACGATCGGTCTGAAAGACGCCGGCACGTGGCGCTTTCACATGGACGAGACGATGAATTTCGTCAGGCCAACCCGAATGATGCTCCCTGAAGATCCCAAGACGTGGGAACTGTCGTTCAACGCAGCCAACCTGGCCACCTACGCAAAACCTGTGCAGCAATGGATCAACGAGAACGAGCCCAAGTATGCCTTCAGGTACCTTGGAGCTCTGGCAGGCGATTTTCACAGGATACTTGCAAACGGCGGCATGTTCATGTACCCGGCCATCGTCAACCACCCGAACCCGAAAAAGAACCGTCCTGAAGGCAAACTCCGCCTCATGTATGAAGCGGCCGTCGTCGCCTTCATGTGTCAGGAAGCCGGCGGAATGGCCGTGAATGAAAAAGCGATCCCTATCCTGGACATTGTTCCGGAGAAACACCATCAACGAACGGCTCTCTACGTGGGTTCAAAAGGATTGGTTGAAGATATTACCCGGGCTTTGAGAACTAAAGTCTAAGTACGGCCCGGCACAAAGAAGGTAAGGGATACAGGCATCGGCCTCGGCTCTCATCACTGTGCACACGAGGCAGGGAGAGCCTTGGCGCGAGGTATCTCTACCGATTCATTGACAGTACTGCTTCCAGTTATCCTCGAATACGCAAGGGGCCGGCTTGTCTCCTTCCCACGACCTGATTTCAACACGATTCAGGTGGCAGCTCAGGTCTTCCATAATCTTTCTGTCTTCCCGCATGTCGCAGAGCATGACTGAATAGCCCCCTTCCAGAGGCCGCGCAGACACCTTGTAGCTACCTCGTATCGAGTTCACCCTATCCTGATCCGGATACGTCTTCTCGAGAACCGTGAAGAATTGGCCTGCATCAAACGTCTCCGGCACAGACTGACCCTGTGACTGGAAGTATGCAATGACCTTCATCGAAAAATCAGAAAGCGACACAGCAGTGGCAGAGTACTCCCGTGTCTGCTCCTCGCTGGACTTCAAGGAACCGCCGTGGTTACAGCCTGCGATCAAGGCGACAAGCAGGAACGCGGCCATCTGCAGGACAAAGCGTCGCATGATATTCTCCTTCAAGACCAATAATCGGGTCTATCTTCATTGACCCCGGTATCCAGGTTCCAGTTCTTGATGTATGCGGAAGATCCGTCGGGGTTACGGTTTTGGATGTCGGCGAAGAGACGGCCCCACACGTCGACGACCGCGGCAACTGCCTTATCGAATGCATCTGTTCTGAATGAACCTGATCTGCCGGCCGGAAGCTTCACCTGGTCTACAAAACGGGTCCTCTCTTCCGGCGTGATCTCGCCCGTTTTCTTGTAGCTCAGATTAGTCTCCTCCTCGAAATGGCGAAACGCAGGTACCGGATCAGCAGCAGAGCTGATCCTGGAGAGGAAGTTCCTGTGCCAGGCGTCAGGATCTATCTTGTCGAAATGTTGGACGGCTGCCGGGTGAGTCGCTTTGAGCGTATCGCTCCAGAAGCGGCCGAGGTCGCCGTTGATCGTGCTTCCCGTGCCAGAACACATACGGAACAGACCGACATACTGACCATAGTTAAGCTCGATGCCTTTAATCTCGTGAAATATGTACGTATCCTGTGTAAGCTCACAGTGACGATGTTCTGTCTTGTTGAAGATATAGGGCCCCACGATCGCGTTCACCACAGGATGAATCACCGAATCCGTAACTACGTGCGTCGCAAAGCCGGAGAGCCACGCAAGGCACGTAGCGAACGCGCTTCCGCCGAGGCTGACCAGGTTTTGAATGCCGCGGCGAATAAATTCGCCTGTGTTCTCGTAGTGCATCCTGTCCGCCCAGCTGTGGATCTTGATATAATTGCCGAGAAGCTCTGTGAGATATGGATAGTCAGGGCCCACAGCACCGAGGCAAACAAAGTGATTGAGGCCGAGAATAGTTGAAAAATAGGGGTGCTTACGAGTCAAGCCGTTATATTTGTCTAGAGCCTCCTCAACTACCATCCAGTGGGTGAATGTTCCCGCCATGGTCTCACCTCCCTTTACTCTTCCCGGGGCTCGCGTCGCCCCCTCCACCGGCAAAGCCGTCAGAGCTTCCCCTCCACCCTCCAGCCGCTCTGCGGCTGCGGGTACCCGGTCGCCGTGCTCGCTGGGTAGATTTCAGCGGGCGACGCGAGCAGCCGAGGACCACGCACTTGTGCGTGGGTGAAGGCGTCTTCTTTCCGCGGCACGCGTAGCGCTCACAGTATCACGGGCTTGCCCGTGGAAATCTATATCTAGTGCAAAAAAATGTCAACGTCACTTGAGGGAGCCGAGGAGTTTCGACAAGAGTTCTCCCCTGTCGTAAGCCTGCGTTACCTGAACATCCGCTTCCTGAGCGGCAGCGCTCGGAAAAGCAGGCTTCTGATCGAGCACAGCGCGCACATTGGCCGCATCGATGAAACGGGAGAGCCTGTTGAATGTGTGTATGCCGTTATTGCGCCCCTCGTGATGGGCGAGAATGTAAAGCCTTTCCCGTGCCCTCGTCACAGCCACATACAGCAATCGGTGTTCCTCTTCCAGTCCTTCCTCATCGTGAGTGGTATAGCTTGAAGGCAGCACACCGTCTATCGCACCGATGAGAAAGACATTGCGCCACTCGAGCCCCTTTGCCGAATGGATCGTCGAAAGAATGAGCGGCCGCTCCCACACCGTGTCGTGAAAATCCCTGACGCCTCGTTCGGGAGGCTCAATCGCGAGGTCGACCAGAAGATCGCGCATCGACGCGTAGCGTTCGGCGATCTGCGCCACGGCCTCCAGGTCGTTTTTGCGGAGGTGCCAGTCGAGATCAAATTTTTCTCTCATCACCGGTTCGTAGTAGTCGAGCACAGCCTGACAAGTCTGACCGGGACTCGTCGCCCGCTGAGCCGATACAAAAAACTCTCGCAGGAGCCCGAGCCTTTCTGCGTAAGCTCCGCCTCCCTTTGCATGCCTTTCAATCACGTCACTGACCATGGCTCCAAGCGTTCGGCAGGCGCCGATCTCTGCCAGGAGCTTCTCTGCCGTTTTGGGGCCTACACCGGGAACAAGCAGGAGCACGCGCATCCAGGCCAGCTCGTCCCTGGGATTGACAAAAAGTTTCAGGTGGGCGATCACGTCCTTTACGTGAGCAGTTTCGTAAAACTTGAGCCCACCATACACGGCAAACGGTATATTCCTCCTGCTCAATTCTGTCTGAAGAGGAATGGTAATATAGGCGGACCGGAAGAGAATACACTGATGCGATAATTCCATTCCCTGGTCATAGAAGGCTTTGATCTTCTCGGCAACCCACGCCGCTTCCTCGTACGCGTCTTTGAAGTAGACAAGGTAAGGTTTTTCCCCATCCTCTTTCTTCACCGCCCGGAGAGTCTTCTCATATTTGTGCTGCATGTTCTGCAGGATGGCATTGCCTACGTCCAGTATCGCCTGGGTGCTCCTATAGTTCTCCTCCAGAGTGATGATCCTGCAGGTCGGAAACTTTTCGGGAAATTTCATGATGTTCTCGTGGTTGGCGCCCCTGAAGGAGTAGATACTCTGGGTATCGTCTCCAACCACCAGGATGCGTTCGTGGCGCTCAGCCAGGCGATAGGCAATATCCGCCTGAAGAACGTTCGTATCCTGGAACTCATCCACCATGATGTACTGATACACATCCGACAGCTGATGGCGGATCTTTGCGTCCTCCAGAAGGAGCTTCAAATAGAGAAGCAGATCGTCATAGTCGAGGCATTGTGAGGCAATTTTGTACTCCACGTACTTCTGGCGGAGAGCTTTGATCTCGTCTGCATACTGAAGAAAGGGTGAATAGTACCTGGCGAGTATATCTTCCAGGCGCATCTCCTTGTTGAGCGCCATGCTGATGATCTTTCTGAGCATCTCCTTTCTGGGCCGTCTCTTTTCTCTCGCGTAAAACCCAAGCTGCATTGCACAGCGGTGTATGGCCTCCTCAGCATCTGCCTCATCGTAGATGGTAAAGGTATTGGGTAGGCCGAAGTAATGGCTGTACGTGCGCAGCACTTTGTTGGCAAAAGAATGGAACGTGCCTCCCTCCACCCCCTGGCACCGCGGGTCACTCTTGGCAGCCCGCGATATCATCTCCTGGGCAGCGCGCCTCGTAAAGGTCAAAAGCAGGATAGAAGCCGGGCTGACACCCGACTCCACCAGGTGACGGACACGGAATTCGATCACTCTCGTCTTGCCGCTTCCGGCCCCAGCGATAACCAGAACAGGGCCTGTGGCGCTGGTCGCCGCCTCATACTGTCTCTCGTTAAGCTGCTCTCTAATACTTTGACCCACGTTCCTCACATCCATGACATAGTATAGAACATTCGTACTACTTTGTTAAGCGGCGGCACACCCCTCAAAGCCCCAACGGTTCGCCCACGAGAAGCACAGTCATGTCGGTTCGCGAGGGTTTCTTGGCCATCGCAACATATACATTGCATATTCTCTGGGGAGACGCGCAATCAGCGCACACACCGGTCTCCGCGCAGGGAGTCTTCAGGGCGAGCCGCTTCGCGTTCATGGGCGCAGCCCACTCCTGAGCCCTCTTGTGGGCCTCTTCCATGTCCTTGACTATCTTATTCACCCCGCATACTAGAATCACCTTTTTCGGGCCAAAGGTCATTGACGCCACGCGATTCCCGGTGCCGTCGATGTTGTAGAGCTTGCCGTCCTCGGTTACCGCATTGCTGCTGCAGAGGAATACGTCGGCCAGAAGGATCTGCCGCCGTGCCTCTATGAATTCCTCAGGCGTAAGCTGCTGGGGCGAGGGATTCATAAGCGTGATTGGATGCCTGGCCGCTTCTTCAAAAAAGCCGATCTGGATGAGCGTCATTGACCCGCCCACGCCGACCGTTGCACCGTCAGGGATCATTTTAAAAATTGCAGACAGGGCGTCAGGAGCCTTTGCGACAAACTGCGCATCGAAATTATTCTTCCGCAATGCCTTCATAGTTCTCTCTACTCGCAGTTGTTCATACCATTCCTGATATTCATTCATGCTGCCCTCCTTTGTTTCCGATGGACGACCGCTTCGCGGAGACGATCATCGCTTCGCGATTCGGACGAGGGACGATGAGACTTCGGCTCGGACAATGCGTGAGCCTATAGCCAGAGAACATACCCTTCTCTTCGAACGTCCTGGCTCCACGTGTGGAACGATCGTCCTAGCGAGCGCAGCGAGCGGCCGTCCATCGTCTCTGGATTTTACCCATACCAATACCATAAAATTTATACAGTGGGAAGACTCAGCGACTTGCGCTGCGCAGCTGATTCATGTATTCTATTGGCACGCAGCCGAGACAGATCCCGCACCAATCCTAGACCAATTTGAGGCTCTCAGGAGACTGGTTCAACCGGAAGATATGCTCGCTGGACAAACCGGCTCAAGGAGCCATAGAGATGTACATTTCATTAGTCGGCACTGCCGGCTCAGGCAAGACAACACTTTTCAAGGCTCTCGCCAGTGGCGGTAACGGTAGCACCACGGGTAACGGTTCGCCGCTGACGATCATCGAGGTGCCCGACGAGCGGCTCGACGCTCTGACAAAGATCTTCAACCCAAAAAAAACGGTCTACTCCCGGATAGAGGTCGCGGATACGGTCGCCATTCGTGAGGGAGAGATCAAGAACGAAACGCTCGATGCGAAGTCGCTTCAGCAGATGCGCCGTAGTGACGCCATCCTTCTCGTGGTGCGTCACTTTGAGAACGGGCATCCCGCCGACCCTGTCGCTGATTTCCAGACGGTCCACAACGAGTTCATCCTCTCCGACATGACCCAGATCGAATTGCGGCTGGAGCGCATCCGGAAGCAGGCCGGGAACAAGACTCAGCCAGCGCTGGAGCAGGAAAAAGCCCTCCTTGAAAAGTGCCTGGCGCACCTTGAAACCGGAGAACCTTTGTCTACCCTACAGCTGGCCGAAGAGGAGGAGAAGAAATTAAGAGGCTTTCAATTTCTCTCCCGGAAACCGATGATGATCGCCATCAATTGCGCCGAAGGTACGCCGGAGGACAGCACGGTAGCGGGCCTCCTCAGGGAGCGTGTTCCCGCGCACGTCGCAGTCATTAGCGCCTGCGCGCAGCTCGAAGCAGAGCTCGCTTCCATGAGCCCGGGCGAACGGGTACAGTTCATGGCCGAGTACGGTATAAAAGAGGCGGTCCGCGGCAGGATCATTCGTCTCGCCCGCGATACGATGGGACTCATCTCCTTTCTCACTGTGGGAGATGACGAGTGCCGCGCGTGGCCCATCAGGAAGGGCATGACCGCTCAAGACGCGGCCGGGACTATTCACACCGATTTCTACCAGAAGTTTATCCGCGCCGAAACAGTAGCCTACAATGACTTCATCAGCCTTGGCGGCTTTGCGGGCTGCAAGAAAGCCGGCGTGTGGCGGCTCGAAGGAAAGGCCTATACTGTCAAAGACGGCGACATACTCTGTATCCGCACAGGTAATTAAGCAGCCACGGTCACGCAGTCCCCTGGCATCTCCCCTCTTCTAAGCGAAGCGGTCTTCCCTCTGCCTTAAGCCCCCACCCATTCCCCACCGCTCTTTTCAGAAGGTAGCGGAATAATAAAAACAGGCTTTCGGCTTCTCTCCAGCACCGACCGTGCCACGCTGCCCAGAAAGGCCTGACGCAATATCCCCTTGCCGTGTGTCCCCATCACGATGACGTCACAACCCTGGGTGTCTGCCGTGTTCAATATTTCTTCCACGGGATAACCGGCCTTAACGACAACGTCAGCGACGAGGCTCGCACACGGCGGGCCGATCTGTGATTCCACCCTCTTGCAGAATTCCTCCAGGCGGCTTTTGATTTCGATCACGTTCTCTTTTTTTTCTGCTTCTTTTGACCGCTGCAGGAGCGCCTCAGCGTCCGTAAAACCCGCTTCCATATACACCGAGGGAGGAATTGCTCCGATACAATGAAGTATAATGATCTTTGCATCGTGTTTCCGCGCCATATCCGCGGCAAAATAGAATGCATACGAAGAGTTTTTGGTAAGATCGGTTGCATAAAGAATCTTTCTAATCTGCGGTATCATCATCCCCTCCTGAATATTACCGGCGCCTGCAGCCCGGCCGTCTACAATCCTTCTCCCGGAAGCATTCCAACTATACACTGAGCACAAAGCACTCCTCTGTCAAGTTGCGGGAACTTTTCTCAGGGTCGGATTGTCGGATAATGTGGTGAGTCAAAAAAGCTATAGAGAGGTGCTATCATGGTATGGAAGGCATTGGTAACGTTTTTCTTTCTGGTGGCAGTGGTAGCTGCGACGGCGTGTGCGCACACAGGGAGGCGTACCATCGTGGACGTGCGCATCCTCTCGGACAACGGAGCAGAGTTCGCGAAGTACATGACCTATCCACAGCTGCGTCAAGATGCCTCCTATTTCTATGTGGAGGCCATAAAAGGCCAGAGGTACGCTGTCCAGGTTACCAACAGATCGAATAGCCGGATCGGTATCGTCATCGCAGTGGACGGAAGAAATATCATAGACGGCGCTAGATCTGATCTTAAGAAGAGAGAACAAATGTACATCCTCGCTCCTCATGAAACAAACACCTTCGAGGGGTGGCGAACCGGCATAGACAGGACAAACAGGTTCTATTTCACCGAGCAGCCCGATTCTTATGCGGAGAAGGTCTTCTCCGACGCATCCGCAATGGGCACTATTGCCCTCGCAGTGTACAGGGAGAAACTTCCGGAGCCCGTTCGCATGCGGGAAAAGCCCTCACAGAAGGACCAGGCTGCCGCCGGCACAGCAGCTCCTGCCCCCATCGAAAGCCGCCCCTCCCGCACGTTCGAAAAAAAGAATGAAGAAGCAGGCACCGGGTTCGGAGAGACGGCCTATTCTCCCGTGCGCTGCGTGAAGTTCGATCCCGAGCCCACGGCGTCGGAAAAGATCGTAATGAAATACGAGTGGCATTCGGAGCTCTGCCGGAAGGGAATTATCCCCTGCGAGCCAGAGAACAGATTCTGGCCTGATGCTCACCGGTTTGCGCCAATACCAGACGATTTCAAGGGATGACACAGCAGCAGTTCCTACCCGGGACACGAAGCCGCTCAAGCCAATCGCGCCATGGGTTCCGCCACGCTCTCTGTTGCGCACGCTTCCCAAACTCACTATACTACTGTCACGTTAACGAACCGCAATTGGAGAACACTACATGAATGGCGCTGAACTTTTTGTCAGGACTGCACTCGCATCGGGCATTGAAGCCTGTTTTGTCAATCCCGGGACCACGGAAATGCTGTTGGTCCGCGCATTGGATGCTCTCCCTGGGATTAGAACTGTACTCGGGCTCTTTGAGGGAGTTTGTGCCGGTGCGGCGGACGGTTACGGCCGCCTGAAGGGAAAGCCCGCGATGACGTTGTTTCATCAGGGGCCGGGCCTTGCAAACGGTATTGCTGCCCTGCACAACGCTCAGCAGGCGCGCACGCCCATCCTCAACGTAATCGGAGACCACGCCACATGGCATCGCGCTGAGAATCCGGGTTTTCATCTCGATATAGAGTCTGTGGCTCGCCCTGTATCAGGATTGTGCCGTACAGTCCGATCGGTGGAGACACTCTCCCGGGACACCGCAGAAAGCGTGCGCGCTGCCCTGCGAGGCGAAATAGCAACGCTTATCATACCGCAGGACTATCAATCAACAGAGTCGAAAACAGATACAGTTGATGTCGCGAACTCTCGCCCGGAACCAGTCGAACAGCTACGGATAGACCGGGCCGGGGCGCTGCTGCGGACGCAGTCTCCGTCGGCTCTTATTCTCGGAGGAAAGAGTCTCGGCAAGCGGGGTCTCGCTGCAGTGGCCCGCATCAAGGCCGCAACGGGATGTGATCTGTTCACCGGGATTTTTGCCGCGTGCTGGGAACGGGGTGCGGGACTGCCGGTAGTGCAGCGCACGGCACATCTCCCCGGCCAGCAGGACATGGGTATGTACCATGGCGTGGTGCTTGCGGGTACGGACGAGCCCGTCACCTTCTCCGGCTGGCAGGGGTTTGATAGCAGAATTTTGAAGAAAGAACAGGAAAAAGTGTCGCTTGTTGAGCCCGGGCAGGACGTGGTTGAGGCGCTGGAGAGGTTGGCCGACGCTGTTGGTGCGCCGGGCGCTGCCAATCTGCCTTCTGGCATCCTGGCTTCGTTCGAGCCGCCTGGGATTCCTGCAGGAGAACTGACCGCCGATAAAGCGTGTCAGACAATCGCCGCTCTCCAGCCCGAAGGTGCCATAGTCGTGGATGAAGGGATCACATCAACGCGCGGGTATTATGTGATGGCGCCGCGAGTGGCACCGCACTCTGTTCTCATGCCTGGAGGCACAACGATCGGATGGGGAATGCCCTGTGCCACAGGGGCAGCGGTGGCATCGCCTGATCGGCCCGTCATTTCGCTCGAGGCTGATGGCAGCGCGATGTTCACCGTACAATCCCTTTGGACCCAGGCTCGCGAAGGGCTGAATGTAACAACGCTGATCTTTAATAACAGCAGCTACAATGCGCTGCGCAGTCAGATTCTGCGCGACGGCGTGACATCACCCGGACCTGTCACCAGGAGCGTTATCGACCTGGAACGTCCGTCGATCGACTGGATAAAGGTCTCACAGGCCCTGGGCGTTCCGGCAGTTTCCGTCGATACCACTGAAGGACTGGCTCGCCACATGCGCAGTGCGCTTGGAGAACCCGGTCCCCACCTGATTGCGATGCGCTTGCGTTAGACCGGCGAGGATCGATCCGGACGACCGGAAATCACCCTACATTCCGGACGGTTGCCACTCTCGGGCGGCTTCCAGTACTCCGGTAAAAGCCATCGTTGCCCTCTGCTGCACACCCTGAAAATTTAGTCCGCCGATCGGGTGCGGTACTACTACATGCGCCAGTTCTTTCATGCCCTGTTCCTTTACCAGAGCCTTGAACTGGTCTTCAAAGGGCGCGGTGACAATGGTGACCGTGGGGATGCCTCTCTTTTCAAGATTGAGCTGGTCAACTACCAGCCGCGATATACAGTGGCCTCACCCCGAGTCAGCCTGGGCCGCGATAACAAGGGCTGGTTTCTGGGACGCCACAACACCGGCTATGGTTTCGCTCTCCCGCAGGCCCGACGATATCACAGCCGTACTGGCATCGGCATCCCACATCTTGACGATCTTGACCTGTTTTATTTCGCTCTTGAGAAGCTCGGCCAGACTATTGAGAAAGGTGTCGCCGTTGCATTGGCCGTTCCACCGAAGCACCACAGTCTTGCCCGCAAGGGACGCGGGGTGTGGATTCAGGCGGACAGGCCCCACCTTAATTATGGTCTCTCTCTGGGCTTCCGGTTTCGGTGCAGGTGTTTTGTGGCACGCAGCAAGGCCTCCGGCGCCCAACAACATGAGTAACAGAATCACATATCTTGGTTTTTTCATGGATACACCTCACTTTTCTCCAGGTTTGGCAATAACGTTTCGTCCACGCAAAGCTTGAAAGGGCGTCTGATTTCCCAATCCTTTTTTCCGGCCCGTCTCCTTCCGATGAGCCTGCGTCCCACAACCAGCTGCAGTTCCGTGTTTCCACCTCGGCTGAATGCGAGGACTCTCGGTTTCACCATCCGATGCAGTCTTCTTCGCAGAAACTTCGAGCGGCACAAGCCCCGGTAAAAGGGATGAAGCACAACAGACACCACCCTGTTGCCGGCATGCATGAAACGAAAGGAATACGCCTCGATCCGCCCCGCGAAACCGCCCCTGATGTTCCGCTTCCTGTCCCTTCGCTGTATATACGTCACCTGCCCGAGAATGTTATCCGGGGCCAGAACCCACGGATCGTTGCACTTGGAATTATCCCCTCTGGTCCTGATGCCCTCGTCATCACAGGAGACCACCCGGTGCACTACTTTTGTCTCCCCTCCTGGTGGAACAAAGACAATGACATCACCCCTTCTGATCGTGCACTCCCCATACGGAACTACATGCAGGCCGTCGCCATCGACAAACAGCGGGTTCATGCTTGGGCCGACGTAGTTGATGTATTTCTGTTTCATCGCTCGAGGGCCTTATCTATCTCTTCCCAGAAACGGCCGTGAAGAGTAACGCTGAGCTTGAACGCGGGAACAACCTTGGCAAGGGCACACGCGTTCTGAAACAACCTCTCTTTCAAATATCGTTCCTCCTCGGGGATGAGATTTCTCCAGGCTGTCTGGCATACCTGCTCGGCCGACTCGGTGATAAGAACAGAAGCTTTTCCCTGCCCGATGCTTGTGGCCTGATCCGATTCCCCCTGTTCCAGAAAGAATAGTGCGGAGAGAGGAAAATGCTGGTGCACATCCCAGGTGTTTTCGGAAACCTTCCAAAGATAATTGCTCCACGTCGGGAACGGGTGAACCTGGTGCTGACCGGTGGCATCCAACACCATGAGCGTCAAATCGTCACAGAGAGCTCTCCACGGAGCCGGTATCCTGGCGCAGCACGTCGATTTTCCGGTGCCGCCCGGAGCCGCTAACAGCACTGCTCTCCCCTTTTTCTCGACCAGTCCCGCATGCAGCGGAAGACCTCCCAATTCCAGAGTCCGGTTGTAGATGGGCGCAAGCGCGAGCCACATCCTTACGATATCCAGATCATGATCCTGCTCATCTCCCATCTCACAGACCACGTCGGGTACCTCATCATGGGCCCAGAAGTGAAGAGAGGTGAGGTCATGCGCGATCCAACCCTTCTCCGGCAGACTCTTTGCGACGGCCGGGGCGAGCCTCGATACCGGGTCTCGCCACCAGTCTCTGTCCAGACTCTTGCGCGTGAAGACCAGCTTTGGATGGCCATCGGACGCGGCGCAGGGAAGCCGCATGATCGAAGCCAGTTTATCCACCCAGGGCTCTGCGCCCTGTGCGGCAACAATTTCCCACCCCTGGCCGTCAGCGAGCTGCAGACGATAATGTTCCCGCACGTCTATGCGGTTGTAGGCGCCATCCGGGTGTGTAGTCTGCATAGAGCTTCCTTCTTCTGAAGAATGTAGTGGAAGGGCTGCAACTTTCTTGCCAAATTTGGGAGAATCCCACACCGGTCACAGCCTTGTCTTTTTTACCGTACGTCCGATAACTATTTTCAGGGAGTAGAACTATGGCAAAAGCAGATTTTGACGGCACTGCCTTCATCGAAGCACTCGACGAGAAGCATGCCCTGCCCTCGCCCTCGCCCGTGGTCATGGCGCTTATTGAGCTGGCTGCAAACGACGAGAGCTCAATAGGACAGCTGGCCGATCTGATCATGAAGGATCCTGCGCTTACCGCGCGCATTCTGAAGCTCGCTAACAGCGCCTTCTTCCGGTCCCGCTATCCGGCGGCAACCGTACTGAAAGCTGTAACAAGAATAGGCGTGCACCAGACGCGCCTCTTCGCTCTTTCAGTCTCCCTCAAGGATGCTTTTCCGTTGAGGCGAGGAAGCCCTCTCGATTACAGCCGGTTCTGGCGTCTCTGCCTGTATCAGGGGCTTCTCGCAAGGGCTCTCGCCGGCGCACTGAAGACAGGCGATCCTGAGGAGGCCTTCACGGCAGGGCTCACCCTCGAGGTAGGACTCCTGGCCCTGGTCAGGGCGTGCGCTGACGACGCTACGGTGTTTCTCGATTACCCGCTGCCATCGCTGCTCGCGAAGGAAGAGGAACTTTATGGCGTGCACCACCGACAGATCGGCGAGGCCCTTCTCAGATCGTGGCGTTTCCCTGAACGGATTGTTGCCTGCCAGAAATCCTTCACCTTCAGAGAAAACCTGGCAAATCTCTCCGACCTGGCGCGGATTTGCGCAATCGCCGGAGAACTGTCCGCCTTCATCTGCGAGAGGCAAACAGATGTGGAGCAGCTCTTCTTCACTATCGAG
>DATKNH010000077.1 GCA_035541455.1 Syntrophorhabdales bacterium | reverse complement strand
TTCAAATCAAGGGGGCCTTTCCGTTAAGCGCGGCTTTGGTCTCACGCCAAGGAATAGCGCATACACTCGCGCGCCATCTATTCGATTACTTCGTCCGGGTAGATTGGCGCACACCTGCAAAAATACTCCTCCATGAGCAGAACACTCATAAGCGGCAGATACACAGCCATCGCCATGTCCTCTATGACCAGCACCGAGACCAACGTGGGCGTCTCAGGGTTACCGAACCGCTTCAATTCCGATAACAGCTTAGCTATCATGCCTGAAGATGAGATGTAGGTCACTCCTCCAAGAAGAACCGCTGAAAGGGGACTCCACCCTAACAGAAGCCCTGCAGCGAACCCCGGCGTGAAATTGAGGAAGAAATCAGCCGCACCGGCAAAGAGACCCACTCTGAGGTTTGCCTTGAGCTCCTGTCCCGTATACTCAAGACCCAACATAAAAAGAAGAAGGAGCACGCCGATCTCCGCGCCCATCTCAATGAAGCTCTTAGTCAGATCAAGCGGCCATAATCCTCCTTCGCCGAAGAAAAGCCCCGCAATCAGATACAGAGGGATTGCCGAGAATCCCCAACGTTTGGAAAGCCTTGAAAGCACGGCGAGTCCCACAACGGCTGCGCCGAGTTCTATCAGCGCGAAAGAAAAATCACGGCTGCCGGTGTCCATAGCGCAGGCGTCCTTCTGCCTCGTTGTGGCTGCTAAGCACTCGTTTCATATTCTTGTCTCGGATGTGCTCTTATACTATAATCTCTCGAGTTGCATGCGTCCATTGGAGGAGTGAGAACCGATGATAGTCTCCACGCTGATCATACTGGGCCTCGCGCTTTTCGAGTCTATAACCAGCATTGACAATGCCGTCATTAACGCCGAGACCTTGGCGACCATGCAACATAGGGCCCGAAGATGGTTCCTGACATGGGGCATGCTGATTGCGGTATTTGGGGTGCGTGGATTGTTGCCGTGGCTCCTTGTTTGGGTCATGACTCCACATCTAGGGCCATGGCAGGCGTTCACCGCCAGTCTGACCGGTGATGTGGCAGCATTGAATGCCATTCACGACAGCGCTCCAGTTCTTCTGATAGGTGGAGGGGTCTTTTTTATATTTCTCTTTTTCCATTGGATATTCATGGAGCCCAAGAATTACGGTCTCTTTGTGGAGCGCATTATAGAGCGCCAGGCTGCATGGTTCTATGCCGTTGTTTCAATCCTGCTTGCGATCATCGTCTGGATTGCTCTTCGCAGGAGCCCTATGCTGGGGTTCGGGGCAGTGATGGGTTCAACAGCCTTTTTTATCATTCACGGTTTCAGAAGATATGCGGAAGAGCAGGAGCGGCGACTCCTCGGGAGAGAAGCGCATCTCTCCGATATAGGTAAAGTCCTTTACCTCGAGGTGATTGATATGACGTTTTCCATTGACGGCATCGTGGGCGCTTTTGCGTTTACGCTCTCAGTACCGCTTATCCTCATAGGGAACGGCATCGGGGCTCTCGTAGTCCGTCAGCTGACGTATTACGGTGTTGAGCGGATCAAGCGGTATGCCTACCTGAAAAACGGTGCGATGTACTCGATCCTAGTGCTGGGCATTATCATGCTGGCCCACAGTTTCGGGGTCTCTGTGCCGGAGTGGGTTTCGCCGCTCGCGGCATTTGTCATCGTTGGCTATTTCTTTGTAAGGTCGCTATTGGCGTTGCGGACTTGACTCGCTTATGACGACATGATCCGAATAGGTGGCTATCCAGCATCCCCGAAGCTCACCCTGCTCTTATAGTAGTCGAGCATCACGAAGGCGTGAGTTTCACCACAACCAGCCCTCTTTTTTCCCTTGACAATGTGGCTAGAAGTAGAATAAGCATAGTTGTCTGACAATAGCACTACATCTCCAATAAGAGAAGATTATGCGTGCGCCACGGACCACATATAATGACGAGATATTTCGCCCTGTTCGGACCAAGAGAGCGTTTGAAGAGATTTCGACTGAGATAAAAAGACTTATCTTCGCGGGGGCTCTCAAACCGGGGGACAGACTGCCCGGTGAAAACGAGCTTGCCAGAAAATACAATGTCAGCCGCCAGACGATCCGGGAGGCGCTGCGAGTCCTGGAATTGACCGGTGTCATTAAAATGCGAAAAGGGGGCATTGGGGGCCCTCTTGTGGTCGACACCATGCTGCACGCGATAAATAATCTCTACCTGGATGCCGTTCAAATGAAAAGCATCAGCAAGGAGGAGATCGAGATTGCGCGTATCAAGATCGAGAAAGCCATATTGGACGAAGCAATAAATCGTGCCGACCATGAGGATATTCAAAAGCTTGAAGACAACCTGGCACTTGAAAAAATGATTTACGCAAAGAATCTCGATGCATTTGAAAAGAACGCGGAATTCCACAGGTTGGTGGCAAAGGCGTCAAAGAATGGTCTTTTTGTAATCGTCATGGAATCGCTCATTGCCGTGGTGGCAGATTTCAGAAGCCGGATCGGCCTCGACCTCGAGGTGTCGGGCCGCGCCATAAAAGAGCACGAAGAAATCGTCAAAGCAATAAAAATGCGGGAGCACAAGCGCGCGTCCGCCCTTATGGAAAAACACCTCACATATGTAAGCGAGGTACTCGAGGAGCAACCCGCACGCAAACGGAGAGGAAAGAAAAGTGGAAGAAAGTCTTGAAGCTAATGTTGAGTTGAGGCGTTGAGGAGGCGTTATGGAAAAAGTCCTGCGTGCTGTTTTTAAGTTAAGCGCATTCATGCAGGTTATATCTGGCGTTGTCCTGACCTTCATCGTGCTGTTGACGACTGCGGATGTTATCATGCGGGCTTTCGGCAGGCCGATCCTCGGTACATACGAGATAGTGGCGATGGGTAGCGGCATTGTCCTCGGCTTCGTCACGCCAATTACGGCCTGGCTTCGCGGCCATATCTTTGTGGATGTACTGACAAAGAAGCTTCCAGGCGTCGGTAAAAACGCAGCAGATATCGTCACGAGATGCGTCGGCATCGGTATCTTTTTGATGATCGGGTGCAATGTATTAAAAATAGGCAACACGTTTCGTACTGCCGGAGAGGTATCAAATACCCTCCAGTGGCCGATGTATCCCATCCCCTATGCGGTCGGATTCAGCTTTTTCGCGCTTTCGCTCGTGCTCGTGTGCGATATTTTCAAGATTATAGGTGGCACGTATGAGTGAGATAACCGTAGGATGTATAGGTCTTGTGGCCGTGCTTGCACTCTTCATGACAGGCATGGAATTGTCTGTGTGCATGCTCCTTGTTGGTTTTGTCGGTTTCAGTTATCTAGTCAGCCTGAAGGCAGCCATGCATCTGGTCGCGAAAGATATGTACGACGTGTTCGCATCCTATGGCTATTCGGTATTTCCCATATTCATCCTGATGGGGCAGGTCGCTTTCGCGTCAGGCATCGCAAAGCGACTCTATGAATGCGCCTACCGGTTCATAGGCCACATTCCCGGTGGGCTTGCCATGGCCACAGTGGGCGGAGCGACTGCGTTCAAAACGCTCTGCGGTTCGGCGGCTGCAACCGCGGCAACGTTTACCAGTGTCGCCATTCCAGAGATGGACCGCTACAAGTACAGCAAAAAACTTTCGACCGGTGTGGTGGCAAGCGTGGGTACGCTGGGCTGCATGCTGCCGCCGAGTGTCGGGCTTATTGTGCTGGGCATCATCACAGAGCAGTCAGTAGGAAAGCTCTTTCTCGCGGGCATTATACCGGGTCTTGTGATGGCGTTATTTTTCGTTTTCACCATTTTCGGCTGGGCGAAAATGAACCCGGAGTTGGCGCCGGCCGGAAAAAGGTCAACATGGAAAGAGCGCCTGGTAACAGTTCCTGAGGTCGCAATAGTGCTTGCTATTTTTGTAATAATGATTGTGGGGCTGATGGACGGCTTCTTCACCCCAACGGAGGCGGGCAGCGTAGGTACCGCGACCCTGCTCCTGCTGGTGTTGTGCAGAAAACAGTTGAGGCCGCGGGGGTACGCAAAAGCAGTCGCAGATTCAGCCCGCAGTGCCTGCATGGTGCTCATGCTGATCGGCGCCTCGACAGTGCTCGGCCACTTCATCGCGGTGACCACCATTCCGCAGGTCATGGCAGGGTGGATCACGACTCTCCCGATCCATAGGAACCTGATCATCGTTATCATCTGTATAGTCTACATTGTGGGCGGTTCCTTTATCGACGATATGGCATTTATGATCCTCGCCACCCCTATATTTTTTCCGGCAGTCCTGAAACTGGGCTTTGATCCGATATGGTTCTGCATCATGGTGGGCATCACGCAGATGATTGGCGTGATCATCCCACCGGTAGCGATCAATGTCTTCATTGTCACAAACCTGACTAAAGTGCCGATGAGCACGGTCTACGCAGGTAGCCTGCCTTTTCTCATCGGGATTATTATTTTTGCAGGCCTGCTCTTTGTATTTCCAGGTCTTGCGCTCTTTCTTCCAAAGCTGCTCATGGGCTGAAGGTAACGGGTGAGATCGTGTAGTACGTACCATAAACATTCACATAAAGGAGGATCAAGATGAAGCGTATTGTTCTGTTTGTATTTTGCGTCGCCCTTCTGGTGAGCGTTGCTCTACCGACCCTGCATGCGGCGGAGCAACCGATCAAATTGAAGTACAGCAACTTCCTTCCACCCACGCATCTCTTTTCCGTGCTTGGACAGCAATACTGCGATGAGATAAAAAAACGTACGAACGGAAAAGTCGAGATCACTTACTATCCCGGGGGCATACTGACCAGCGCCACGAAAGTGTATGATGGTGTTCTCAATGGCGTGTCGGACCTGGGGCTTTCCCACATAGGGTATACGAGGGGACGCTTTCTCGTGACGGAGACGCTGGACTTGCCGGTGGGCTACACCAGCGGCTATGTGGCCACCCACGTGAAGGAGGACTTCTATAACCAGTTCAAACCGAAAGAATGGAACGATGTGCATGTATTGTACCTGTTTGCTCCCGGTCCGCAGATCATAGCCACAAAATCAAAACCCGTCAGGAAATTGGAAGATCTGAAGGGTCTGAAGATCCGCGGCGCGGGAAGAATCGGCGATACGGCGAAAGCTCTGGGCGCCACCCCGGTGCCGGTCGAAATGGCCGACGCATACGATGGGCTTCAGAGGGGTGTTGTCGATGGGATCATGGATGCCATGGAGACCTGGAAAAGCTGGAAGCTCGGAGAACTGGTGAAGCACGCTACGCTTTCTCAGCGGGGAGCCGGACTCGTTTTTACGTTCTACGTGATAATGAACAAGGATAAATGGAATTCACTCCCTGACGACGTGAAAAAAGTCTTTACGCAATTGTCGGCTGAATACAATGAGAAGTTCGGCCTGGCATCCAACGAGATCGATCTCGCAGGAAGGGATTTCTTGAAGGAAAAAGGCGGCCAATTTTATTCTCTTGACGAAGCGGAGACGAAGAGATGGCAGAAAGCCGTCGAACCCATGCTGACTCAGCACCTGAAGGATCTGGAGCCCAAAGGCGTCAAGAAGGCGGACGGCGAGGCATACGTGAAATACATAAAAGAACGGATCGACTATTGGACAAAGCAGGAGAAGGATCACAAGATCTCCAGTCCGTACCAATAAAGAGGGTTTGAGCGAAACAGCCTCGACGAGAAGAAATAAGAATAGCGGCAGGATGGTATTTGAGTAAAACGGTACCGTCAAAATTCCTGTGAAAAAAGAAAGCTGTAAGCAAGCAACAGAAAAGACAGAGAGGTCTTCCGCGAGGGAAGGAGGGAGTCAGGGCGTGACTTTCTTCGCGCTCGCGGCCAAAAAGAAAACAAAGGGATAAAACTTACAATACCAGGAAAACTGTAAGGAGGATCACATGAGACTGAAGGACAGAGTAGCTATCATCACAGGAGCAGCGCGCGGTCTGGGGAAGGCCTATGCCATTCGCTTGGCTAAGGAAGGGGCAAAGGTCGTCATAGCCGACATCCTTGACGGGAGGGAAACTGTAGATGCCATCACTGCAACGGGCGCGGAAGCGCTTTACGTGAAGACCGATGTCACGAGCGAGGAGAGCACGCAGGAGTTGGCCCGCAAGGTCGTGGAGCGCTTCGGCAGGATCGACATTCTTGTGAATAATGCGGCCCTCTTTGCCGATCTGGTGAAAAAGCCCTTTTGGGAAATACCTGCTGCTGAATGGGATAAGGTGATGGCTGTCAATCTGAAGGGACCCTTTCTCTGCTCGAAAGCTGTCTATCCCCAGATGAAAAAGCAGAAAAAAGGGAAGATCATTAACGTCGCCTCGGGAACTTTCTACAAGGGGCTGCCTTATTTTCTTCATTATGTGGTATCGAAAGGCGGCAACGTCGCCATCAGCCGATCCATGGCTAGAGAGGTGGGTGACGACGGCATCAACGTGAATACTATTGCGCCGGGATATACAGAGACTGAGATCCTGAAAGCAAACCCGCAGGATCCGCCGGAAGTGATCAGGATGGCTGCGACCGGTCGCTGCATAAAACGCCCTGAGACGCCGGATGATCTTACCGGTACGATCGTTTTTCTTGCTTCCGACGACAGCGACTTTATAACGGGGCAGACGATCATTGTCGATGGCGGTTCGGCGCTGAACTGAG
>DATKNH010000076.1 GCA_035541455.1 Syntrophorhabdales bacterium | reverse complement strand
AGAAAGACATACTGGTCAATTTGCTCCCCGAACAGGTCAAGGCCAGAGAGAGGGAGGCGCAATACACCAGGTACGCGATTTACGGTACTGTGGCGCTTCTCATTATCGTAGTGGGAATGTCGCTTCATACACTGACAGGCTACTATCGTCTCAAAACCGCCGTTGAATCGGAACGACTGGCGGTTCAACAGAAAAGGGAACAGCTCGACCGGCTCGCGCCGGTAAGATCATCGCTCGTTTACAATGAACTCGGACCTATCGTCGCAGAGATAGAACGGAGAGACTCGTCGTTCATTATCCTGATGAAGTATCTGGCCTCACGCCTGCCGAAAGAGGTCTACATGAAAGAGGTCTCTTACGCCAGGCAGGATGCGGCACCTGCAGCAGCACCTACGCCGCCTGCACCCGTCACTCCACCCCAGACGAACGGGCAGATACCTGCCCCTCCTAAAGACGCAAAGGCTCCGGAAGCGCCGGTAAACAACGTCCAGGTGAAAGGACTCATCTTCGGTGACGTGGAGACCATGGAGGCAACGCTCCTTCGGCTCATGATCGATCTCGAGAAATCGAACGTCGTGAATAACGTGACAGTGGTCAGCAGGGATGTCAAAGAGATGAAGGGAAAACCGGTCATGGAATTTCAGATCACCGCGAAGAGCGTGCCTTATGAGATTTAAAGCCCTCTACGTGTGGATAGCAGCGCCCATATTAGGGGCGGTTCTCTGGTTTTTTGCCTGGTACATGCCGATGAAGACAGAGATCAACAATAAACAGGTCGAGCTGAAGGAAGCGAAACAGCAGACCCAGAGGGTCGAATCGGATATCAAGGCGCTGACCGAGATGAAGAGAAAGGAAGATGGGATCAAGGCGTCGCTGAAAGAGTACAGGGGGCAGATCCCTCTTTTCGACAACTTCCCCGCGTTTATCTACGAGGTAGCGGGTGGCGCACGCAAGAACGGTCTGGTGCTGGATAAATTCAGCGGCATGTTCAAGACGCTTGACATGCAGCCTAAGACGATCCTCACCTATCCGTCATTCGAGGTCGGCCTTAAAGGCCGCTTCCTGGAAATGGGCAAATTTCTCGAGCAGGTGAGCTCATCGAGGGCCTATCGCAAGATCATGAAAGGCACAATTTCCTACAATGAGAAAGAGTACCCAATAATAGCAGGCAGGTTCGAGGTCGAATTCAAAGCATGGAAAGAGAGGGCCGCCATTGAAAGCCAATAAGCGTCTGCTTGTAGTCTTCATGATTGTTCTCTTTGTTATTCTTTGTACACTCTTTCTCTCACGCGGAAGGAATAGGATGGAGTCGATAGCCGCCCCCCTTGAGCCTCCGAAACTAACGGTCCCTCAACCTGAGTCTCGGCCTAAAGAGTCACGCCTCCATGCAATGCAGGAGGCTCTCCAGTGGGAGAGGGACCCCTTTACGCTTCCTTCGTTTTTATTGACCGAGAAGAAAGCGGAAAAAGAACGAGTGCCCTTGAAGCTTCTCGCCATCATGGGAGGAACACGAGGAAGAGTAGCTATCATCGACAACGAGATCGTAGGAAAGGGCGACATTATTGCGGGCGAGCGCGTCCTTGAGATCGGCAGAGATACGGTGACGCTCATCCAGGACGGATCCAAGCGGGTTATAGCCCTTAAGGAGCCTCGGTAAGGATACGCAGATGTCGATTCACGGAGGAGACACAATGGCCAGGATTGGTATTGTTGTTGCGACTTTTTTGTTTTGCTTTGCGTGCGCTCATGTAGAGCCGCCAAAGGAGGCGCCGAAGCTCGTCCAGCCGGTTGACATTCCCAGTCCCGTAATTCCCCAGGTTGAGAAGGAAAAGAAAATGGGGGTAGAGGGCCCGAAAGAACTCTTTTCCTTTTCTTTGCGTGAGGCGGATTTGAAAGACGTCTTAAGGGGGGTCGCGAAGCAGTCCAGCTACAATGTCGTCATGGAACCGGACGTAAAAGGTTCGTGCACCGTTGATCTCAAGAATGTCACCATGGCTAAGGCTCTCGATTACATCCTCGAACCTCTCAAGTACGTTTACAGCATCGATGAGAACACGATCTATGTGTCAAAACCGAAGATAGAGACAAGGGTTTTTCAGGTCAACTATGCGGCTTTTTCGAAATTGACCGACAGCATAGTGACGGGCTCTTCGGGAACCCAGCGGTCAGGGCAGCTGGTCGTGGGCGTTAACATGAGAACCCGGTCGGACATGGACCCGTGGCTGGGCTTCGAGCAAGCGGTCAAGAATATGCTTTCCCCCGACGGCAAGATGACGTTTAACAAGCAGGCTGGCCTCATTTCAGTGAGCGACTACCCCGGTAACCTTAAGCAGATTGCCGCGTTCCTCAAGTCCATGGATGAATCTATCCAGCGGCAGGTCATGATAGAAGCGAGAGTAGTCGAGGTAGAGTTAACCGGTCAGACTCGTGAAGGTGTCAACTGGAACCTCATCAACGCGCAGCTGAATGGCGTCGGTTTCAATTACCGGCAGCAGTTGATTGATCCAACGGCCTCTGCGTCGACGTCGGGAATGTTTTCGCGTCTGCTGGTGTCGAGTAAGCATCTTCTCGCGACAGACGGAAGAGGTCTCGATGCGACGTTCATCGATCTCTTGAAGCAGCAGGGTAAAGTGAACACCGTGTCCAATCCGAAGATAAGCACGCTGAACAACCAGCGGGCCGTGATAAAGGTCGCTACCGACCGGGCTGTCTTCGAGACAACGAGCACCATTACCGCTAACGGCGTTCCTACATACTCGACGACGATACGATATATCACGATCGGGCTGATACTGGATGTGGTGCCATACGTGGATGAGCTGGGCAATATTGTCATGAATATACATCCTATGCTCACGCAGGACACGGGCCTGGTAACCGTTGACAAGACAACGGGCAACACCGTGCCCGTGCTCAACGTGCGGGAAGTTGACACGGCGGTGCGAGTGAAAGAGGGTGAAATGATCGTCCTGGGCGGGCTCATTCAGGAAACGAAGAATGAGACCAGCACCGGCATCCAGGGTATCAGCAGCGTGCCCTTCATAGGGTGGCCCTTCAGGAGCTGGTCGAGGACGACTGATCGAACAGAGCTGGTGATTTTCCTTACCCCGAAAGTCGTTTATGCAAAGGATCCTGTATGAGCGTCATCCTTGATGCCCTCAAGAAAGCGCAGGAAGAAAGAAAAAGGCCGGTCTACCGTGACACAGGTAACGAAGAAAGGCGACCGAATAGGTCCAGAACTGCTTTTTATGTGATCGTAGGTGCTGTTGTCTGTGCGATACTTTTTGTCGTATTCCTGCCGAGCCTTTACAGAATGCAGTCCCCCGGAGGACCTCATCTAGCGCGCCAGAAGGAAGTACCTCCGCCCCCTCCTCCACCGGTTACCGCAGCCAAGGCCGTTCCTGAGACTCCGGCTGCAAAATCTCAGGAAGTTTCCCGTAAAGAGGAGTTCACAAAATTTGCTGCCGCGACTAATCGGGACACCGTGAAGCCTGACGATGCAGGGGCAGCGCTGTCGGAAAAGAAGGCATCACGGAAAGCTCCGGCACCGGGCATAGACGCGATTCCGCAAGAGTCAAAGAAACAGGCAGAGGCCAGACCGCAGGAACTTGAGCGAACAACTGAAAAAGGGCAGGAGGCCAAGCCCGCACCCGTGCAGGCTCAGGAGTCGACGGTGGTGGTCAAACGGACCACAAATGAACGTGCCGTCGCCAACTATAATAGCGCTGTTCTCGCTGCGGAGAGGGGAAATATCGAGGAAGCCAAGAAACTCTATGTTGCAGTCCTTACCGATGAACCGCATAACATCGAAGCCTTGAACAACCTGGGTGTTATGGCGATGAGTGAAGGGAATACAAAGGAAGCCGCGACGTACTTCCGCAGAATCCTTGAGTACCGCAAGGATTACGCCAAGGCATACAACAATCTGGGAATTATAGCCTTGCGCGAGGGAGACAGAAGGATGGCCGAGGAATACTTCAGGAAAGCCATCGAAGTAGCCCCCCAGGGAGTGGAGCCCTATCTGAATCTCGCAGCGTTGCTGCGTGCCGAGAAAAGGCTGGAAGAGGCAAACAGTGTTATCGATGCGCCGCTGAGAAGAGGGTTCCGGGTGGATCAACTCTACCTGTCGGCAGCCTTGATCAAGGATGAGCTTGGCCAGTACGACGAAGCCGCAAAGTACTACAGGCAGTATCTTCAGGTCTCGTCGCCGAAAGAAGATAGAAGAAGGATTGTGGAAAGGTTGACATTTCTTGAGCAGAGCAAGTCTGAAACAAGCCATTGATCGGGGTATTGCGCAGGGCAACAGAAGCCCCCGGAGATTTATTTTCGCGCCTGCAGGCGTGAAAAATCACTACTCGAGCCACACAGCCGATCATAGTCAAATGTTTAAAAGACAAACGAAAGAAGGAGCCTGACGCAGCTCATGCCGACCTTAGTGAAAAAACGGCTTGGTGAAATCCTTGTCGAAGCCAGGAAGCTAAAAGATGAAGAGCTGCACAAGGCTCTCGCTGAACAGAGAAAACACGGCGAGAAGCTCGGTAATGTGCTTATCAGGATGGGGCTTCTTTCGGAAAAAGAGATCATGGAGACCGTAAGCAAGCAGCTCGGTATTCCCATTGTGAATCTTTTTGATGCAAACCTTTCCGAAGATACGGTCAGGTTAGTTCCTGAGAACATAGCCAAGAACCACATGGTAATTCCCTTTGAGAGAAATTTCAGTGTGCTCCGTCTCGCGATGGTTGACCCGCTGGACATAAACGCCCTGGATGAAGTGGCACGCTTCCTGCGCATGGAAGTCTCGCCCTGTATAGTGACCAGGAGTGAGATGAAATGGGCCCTTGAACGTCATTACGGCATAAAGAGTCTCGTGGAGGAGACTCTTGACATCATCAAAGAGAGGGAAGCTCTTTCGCCGGACGACGATGAGGAGGAAGAGGAAAAATCTCCTGTGGAAGTGGGTGAAGACGAGCCGGTTATAAAATTCGTCAACAGTCTCCTCGCGCAGGCCCTGGCCGACAACGCGAGCGACATCCATATTGAACCCTCTGAAGACATCATGAGAATCCGCATGCGTGTCGACGGCAGACTCCGTGAAATGCAGGCCCCTCAGAAAAAGATGCTCCTCCCGATTATTTCGAGGATCAAGATCATGGGAGGAATGGATATTGCCAAGACAAGGATTCCGCAGGACGGCAGGTTTGACATAACAAAAGAGGTGGGAGTCAGGGTTTCCACGTACCCGACTATGTGGGGAGAAAAGGCGGTGCTGAGGCTTCTTGACAAGAGCGCGGCCCTGTATGGCATCGATAAGCTGGGACTTTTGATGGAGGATGAGGAGAGGCTTAGAAAGGTGCTGGGACGTGCGTATGGTTTTGTGCTCTCCACGGGTCCCACCGGCAGCGGCAAGACGACAACGCTCTACGCGATCCTGAACCACATCCATTCAGTCGAGAAGAATATCATCACCATAGAGGATCCGGTGGAGTACACCATCGATTATGTTGCACAGGCACAGGTCAACGTGAAAGCCGGCCTGACCTTTGAGTCGGGGTTGAGGTCGATGCTTCGCCAGGACCCGGACATCATCATGGTCGGCGAGATCAGGGATAAGGAGACGGCAACCATCGCCATCCACGCATCTCTGACAGGCCATGTCGTTCTTTCAACGTTCCACACAAACGACGCGGCCGGTGCGTTAACGCGCCTCGTTGAAATGGGTATTGAGCCCTTCCTTGTCGCCTCGTCTGTGTCGTGCGTCATGGGGCAGCGTCTGTTACGGAAGATCTGTGAGGACTGCAAGGAAGCCTACATGCCGCCACCGGCAGTACTTGAGAGCATAGACGTGCACGAGAGTGTGCCCCTTTACCGGGGCAGGGGGTGTCCTGTCTGCCGGAACACAGGATTCCGGGGACGCACCGGCGTGTTCGAACTGCTTGTCATGGATGACGAGATCCGCGAATTGGTCGTGGACAAGGTCTCGACAGAGGTGCTTAAGAAGAAGGCCATGGAAATGGGCATGAAGGAAATGCGTGAAGATGCTATTAAGAAGGCGCTTCTCGGGGTGACCACGCTCGAAGAGGCTCTTAATACAACACAGCTGGACTAAGCACATGGCGGTTTTTGCCTATAAAGCCCGTGACGAAAGAGGTTCCCTGGTAGCCGGTACGATGGATGCGGACAATCATCGGACTGTGTCAGCACACCTCGACAGCATGGGCCTTTTTCCGGTATCTGTTTCGGAAAAGAAAGGCATGAGCCGCGCTTCTTTCGAAGACTTCCTGACGAAGCTGGACAGGGTCAAGCTTGATGATATTATATTCTTCACGCGCCAGCTGAGGACGGTGATAAAGGCGGGTGTGCCGCTCATTTCCGGGCTCAAGGCCCTTGAAGAACAGACGAACAGCCGCAAACTCAAAAAAGTCATCAAGAAGGTCTGGCAGGATCTTGACCGTGGTGAGAGTTTCTCCGAAGCGCTCGATGGGCATGGCGAAGTTTTTTCGGACCTGTACGTCAGCATGGTGAAGGCGGGCGAGACAGGCGGCGTGCTTGATGAAGTGCTCGAAAGGCTGGCGCAGCTTCTCGAATTCCAGATGAAGACGAGAGAAACCTTCAAATCAGCCATGCGATATCCAGCTATGGTGGTGGGTGCTATCATCATAGCCTTTGGCATACTCGTGACATTCGTCATACCGAAGTTCGCTCTTCTCTTCAAGGGATCGACCATGAAGCTCCCCCTGCCCACGCGTATTCTGCTCGGGCTGAACGAACTGGTCCAGGCATACGGTGTATATCTCCTGGGAGGCGTTGTCGGTATCTGCATTGCGGGCTACGTATACACACGGACCGAGCAAGGGAAGCTCATGAGAGATCACCTTATGCTCAAGCTTCCTATTGTGGGCGCCATTCTTCTCAAGATTTGCATGAGCAGGTTTGCCTATGTCCAGGAAAACCTCATCCGCGCCGGAGTGCCGATTGTTACCGCCCTGGAGATAGTGGCCCGGACAGTGGGCAATCTTGTGATTATGAGAAAAATAGTTGAGATAAGTCAGAAGATAGAGAAGGGCAGAGGCATTGCCAGGCCGATGAAAGACAGCGGCATTTTTCCGCCCCTCGTGCTGCACCTTATTGCAACCGGAGAGGATACGGGGTCGCTGGAGGAGATGCTGAGAGAGGTGTCGGCGCACTACGACAGCGAGGTGAGTTATTCACTGGCACGTTTGTCATCGTGGATCGAGCCGATTTTGATCACATTCCTGGGGGGAATGGTGCTCTTTATTGCACTTGCAGTATTTCTGCCTTGGTGGGGAATGATGGAGGCAATGAAGCACGGTGGTGGTTAAAGAAAGAAGAGAAGGCGGACGGGCCGCAATCATGGTATCGAATTTGCTAAGGGGAAAGTCAAGGCAATGTGGGCAACCCAAGGGCTTAAGTTACTTGGGAATCTTGCGATAAATAAAGCAGGGAGAATTGCTATAAAACTATCCTAGAAGGAGGAATCTGGATGAATCTTCGGAGGAACGGAAAAGGCTTTACGTTGATTGAATTAATCATCATCATCATCATTCTTGGTATTTTAGCGGCTGTTGCGATACCGAGGTACCTTGATATGAGGCAGGACGCGGTCAACGCAACGGTGAGGGGGATTCTCGGAGGCATGAGAGGCGCCAACACCATCCTCTGGGGAAACAGGGTCATTTCGCAGCAGACGACCACATTCGGTTTTAATGAAATCCTCTACAGCATGGAAATGAAAGGCGGTAACTGGCAAACTACGGTGGATGCCAACGGAACCAACATGACTCTCACCGTCGGCGCCTCGGTCTACGGGTTCACCCTGGGTAACGGGGCGGCTACCACCTATGCTATTCCACCGACCCAGTACGTAGGGATTTACCTGAATACCGCACCCGCTCCCACAAACGGCTCGATTGCCGGTACCCAGTATACCATGTGGTGATAACGCGCGGCGTATTTGGAAAGCACGGGCGGAAAGGGCGGCAGAGGCCACCCGTTCCGCCTGATAGCAGAGCATAGAGAAGCACTCCCTCCCGCGGGTCCAACAATCAATATTCTTTTCACGTAACCGGTTGTCCTCTCTCTCAGGTCCTTTGCGATCAGAAGGCTGAGCCGTGCGCAGAACCTTGAAAAGGCTGCATATAAAGATGTATCGTGTAGGGGCTCGGTTCTTGCAAGCCTGAGAACACTCAGGAAGCAAAACCTTCACCAGTAGGTGTTGTGGTCACAATGAAACTGCTTGAGAGAAAACCTCTTGTCAGGGCGTTCTATTTTTGTATTTTGCTTGGCCTTCTACTTGTCTATTTTGATCGCGTCCTGTCCTGCCGTCTGATCTTTATCGAGAGGGACCTCTCTGCCTTCTTTATTCCGCCTAAAGTCCTCTGGGTGGACCTTCTCAAGCATGGCACCTTCCCCTTCTGGAACCCTTATCAGTATTCCGGCATCCCGCTTCTGGCGGCGCTGCAGCCCGGTGTGCTCTATCCTCCCCACGTTTTTTATCTGTTCCTGCCTTTTCCCGTTGTTTGGAACTGGCTGATTATCCTTCACTTCCTGCTGGCGGCCATAGGGGTCTACCTGTTTCTTGTTCACATGAAGTCATCCGAAGAAGGGGCCTTTGTCGGGGCGCTCATCTTCATGCTGTCCGGTTACCTGCTGTCGGTTCATAATCTGCTGCCGCATCTGTTTGCCGTCTCCTGGTTTCCGTTCGTCCTTCTTTTCTTCCTCAAACACTTCGAAACCGGGCGCATTCGCTACGCTGTATTTGTTTCGTTCTTTCTTCTCCTGCAGTTTCTCTCGGGCGCTCCCGAGATTTTCATGATGAGTGTCCTCACGCTCTTTATCATCACATTCTTTGTGCCTTCCCTGATTGGCCAACCCGTTCGCTTCTACACGCGGATGCGCTCGCTCGTCATCATTTTCTCTCTTTTCCTGTTGCTCTCTGCTGTGCAGATACTGCCTTTTTACGAGCTAAAGAGTTACAGCATACGCCGGGGTGGACTCACATACTTCGAGTCGAGCGTCTGGTCCCTGGCCTGGCGGGACTCCATTCAGTTTTTCGTGCCGGATCTTTTTGGCAACGTGATGAACGATCAGAAGTACTGGCAGAACCAGTCATGGCTCAAGACGATCTATCTTGGGATCGTGCCCTTCTGCCTTTCGACATTCTATTTCTTGACAACCGGTAAGAAACGATGGTTGCTCGCGCTCCTTCTTGTCCTTTCCCTTGTTTTTGCGCTGGGCGGTAATACACCTCTCTACAGACTGCTCTATCGCATACCGCCGTTTAACAGTGTGAGGTACCCCGTCAAATTTCTGTTCCTGTTCTTCTTCATCATCTCTGTTACTTCGGGGCTTGGATTTGACAAATTGCGTAGCGGCATTGCGGAGGGAAACAGGCGCATCCACGGAGCCATCCATGTCTTTTTCTATCTCGGGTTCCTTTTCGCGTTGGCGTGGTCGTCAACCGTTCTGCTTAAGGAACGGATCGTGAATTTCTTTGACAGCGTCGGCTTCAAGCCTGAGGCTTATAACCTCATAGATGTGAACATTCACGATATCAGAAGGTTCTGTTTCTTTGCCTTTCTCTTCTGTGTCTTGCTGCTTGTTTACCGGCGGGTCCGCCGCAAGAGCCCGGTCATGCTCTTCATGGTGGCTATTCTGGCGCTTGATCTCTTCCTCGCCAACTACGGGTTTTACAACAGCCTTCAGTGGGACCTCTATATGCAACCCCATGAGTTTGCGAGTGAGATCGTTGAGAAAGGACGGATGGACAGGTATTTTGTGACTCCGAAGACACACAATACGTATAACCGTTTTCCCAAGGATAAGGCTTCCATGAGTTCTGCCTACGCCCCTTTGTCACGGCTCTATACGGTTGAAGGGTCCGAAGTACTCAGGATAGCGCAGTATGACCTGTTCATAAACTGGATGAAGATTCTTTCCTCCATAGAAGAGGCGGAGCGATTTTTTGACATCGCAGGCATACGTTACGTGGTCAGCATTACGAAGCTGGACGGGGCCCATTTTAGAATGCTGAAAAGCATAAACATAATCGATGTGCCTCTCTATTTCTATGAGTACAATGAGTACCCCGGCCGCTTCCTGCTTTTTTCAAAGGTCCGCCGCGTACCCGATGAAAAGAGTATGATAGAGGCGCTGGCGGATCGAACGATAGATTTGAGGCGCGAACTGATCGTCTTGAGTAAAGAAGCGCAAATGGGTCTGCCCGTCTCGACGCAAGGCAAGGTTGAGTTGGTCAGGTATGAGCCGAATAATCTTGTCTTGAAGTGCACAACCGATCAGGGCGCATTCCTGTATGTAAGCGACGCCTACTATCCGGGATGGAGAGCATACGTAGATGGTCAGCGAACGGAAATCTTGCGGGCAAACCTGGCATTCCGGGCTGTGAAGCTGCCACCCGGTCAGCACACCGTTTTGTTCCGATATGTACCGACCTCTTTTTATGCCGGCCTCGTGGCAACCGCCATCGGCCTGATCCTTTCTTGCCTTCTCATTGTGAAAAGAGAGAAATGAAGCAGGTCATGCTCGTTCTGATCGTGCTGTTTACCTCGGTGCTCGGAGGGTACCTGAGCCCTCAATGGGGTATCACGCTCTTTTTCTTCTTGACTGTACTTCTTTTCTTCTTCGTGGGGACGGAGATTCAGATCAGAAAAGATGAAGGTTTGTGTCTCCTATTTGTCTGTTGGGGCGTTGTCTCCGTGTTGTATGCCGGTGACAAGTGGGGAGCTATCCTCTTTTCCAGCTCTCTCGTGGCAGGTTCTCTCTTCTATGTCGTTTTGAGGAACTCTTCGGGATGGGACTTGTTGTTGCTGAAGACAATACTGATCGGCGGCTGTAGCGTCGGTTTCAGCGAAGCCCTCAGGCAGGTAAACCTCCTGCCTCACGGTTTGTTTTACAACCCGAATCCTTTCTCGGGCTTTCTCACGCCTCTCGTGCCTGTTTCCCTGTACCTCTATGCAAAGTACCGGAAACATATCTATGCGGCCGCGGGTATGCTGCTTGTGTTTGCCAATTTTATATCCGCATCAAGAACCGGAGTTGGGACGATGATTCTCGCCTTTGTAGTGATGGGAGTCTTCTTGTACCGGGACAGGGACAAGGCCTCTGTTAAGACATTGCTACTCATATTCCTTGTGGGGTTCTTCGCTTTTCTCCTTTTTTCAGAGGCAAAGAATACCTTCACGGTGAAGGATACGATCGGTATGCTGGAGAAACGGCCCACCGGAATACTCCAGAGAGCGCACCTTCTTAAGGTTACATTTGAGGTTATTGGACAAGCCCCTATTCTTGGTTACGGTCTCAATTCATTCCTGGGCGCGATGAGTTCTGTCTCCAACCCGTACGTAGTCGATCCTTCCGTACACGCGCATAGTCTCTACCTGAATATCCTTGCTGAGCTGGGGATCGTGGGTTTGGTGCTCTTCCTCTGTTTCCTTGCCGTTGTTCTTGCCAATCCGGCTCGCTCCTTTTTTCTATTGAAGGTTGCCCTTATCTCCTTTCTTTTTCATAACGTGGTGGAATACAATTTTCCTCCCCCGACATTTCAAGTGCTCTTCTATCTGCTCTGTGCGGCTGTCATGCAGGAAAAGGGCAGAGAGGCGAGCCTTCTTCGTATCAGGGGAAAGCCGGCGCAGGCTCTCCCACTGTTTCTGGCGCTTTACTTTTCCCTGGTTAATCTCTTTCCGATCTGCGGTTTCATCCTTCTTGACAGGGCAAACGCAGCGCTTCAGAAAGGAGATATGGTGAAGACGCTCCGCTATCTGTTTGCGTCGACCTATTTCGGATATTCGGTATCGGCCTTCGCTGCTGATACAGCTCAGTTGCTTAGCGACACCTACTTCGCGTCCGGCATGAAAGATGGGAAGCTCTTAGAGATCGCAGAGAAGAATTATCTGAAGGCCCTGGCTCTTAACAGCCTGGACGGGCCTCTGTATGTTAACCTAGCAAGCTTTTATGCCAGTACCGGGAGGCCGGACACCGCGCAGGCCTACCTTCAGAAAGTAATCAAGCAGTACCCCTATCACCAGGAATATCGCTTCGCACTGGCTCGGCTCTGTGCAATGCAAGGACGGAGGAGGGAGGCTACAGAGATCCTTGAGGCCAGCAACACGGTTCTGAAGAAGTACGCGCCGCTTCATCCTCTTCGTGTGCACGTTCTTTTAGGCCTGGCACAACTTTACGGATTGGCAGGAGACAAGGAGCGATCTGAGGAATCGATGGCGAAAGCGTACCGGCTGAGAAACATGCTCGGTGAGGAGGGTTCTCCCGCCATCGGGAAAGAGGCCACTCTTAATTCGCCGGTTCGTTGAGCCTTCGTATGTCGCGCAGCTTCAGGTGTTCTCTCATCAGCAGGATGAAGCCGAGTATGGTGTAGGGAATATACCACGATGCATGATAGAGCAGGGATACCGCAAACGCTTCGTATTTAGGCACGCCAAAAAGCGAAAGGAGATAGACCAGCAGGAACTGATACAGACCTATATACCCGGGCGAAGAGGGGATCGTGATGCCCATGTTGAGCAGCGCGCAGACAAACGGCACGTAGACGAATGGCACCGAAACATTGAGCGCCAGAATGACCATGTAGAGAGCGAGGCTCATGCAGAACCAGGTGCTGAAGGAGATAACGGCAAAAAGGAGTATGAGAAGGGGCGACGTGATGCGCTTCAGGTTTTCCTGTATACCCAGAATTGTCTTGGCAAATCTGGTGAGAAAGGATTTCTCTATCTTCATCAGCCTAGAAGACAGGTGAGTTGCGACGCCCTCTCTGCTCAGCACCAGAATGCCGATGACGCACACAACGGCAAGGCCGATGATCAGGGATATCCCCTGAGATATTCTGGGCGGCAGCTCCCGCTTGGGGAAGAAGAGGAACGTGAGGAACAGAAGCCCGGTAAGATCGAAGAACCGGTCGACGAGGACAGTCGAAAAGGCATAGGTGAAGGTGAAGCCTTTTTTCCTGGACAATACATACCCGCGCGCCAGTTCCCCTATGCGCGCCGGCAGCACGTTATTGACGAAAAGCCCGATCATCAATGCAGTAAACGTTTCACGAAAACGTACCTCAGTGCCGGAGACTCGCGCCCATCGGTAGGAAGCGCCACTGGCAGCCCCTGCTATACACAGGAGAGGAAGGAAGGCGAACTTGAGGTTAGCATGCTTCAATGTCTCTATGATATCGCGTAGCATTATATCCTTAAGTGACAAGCAAAGAAACAGAATGCTTATCGCGAAACCGAGAGGGGTTACCCATTGCCTTCTTGTCATAACGCTATTTTCCCTTGTCGGTCGTTCCGCGGATGCTCACGTTCAAATATCGAGTCGCCATCTTTAGACAACCGGTGCATTGAGATTACGACAACCGGGAAAGATTATATGGCAAAGCATCCTGTTTTTCCAGGTTGAATCCGTGTCGTGTACGCCGGAGACGACCCGTCAACCATCGGAGGTAGATACACGGCTCGATTCTCGTGCTATACTTCCGGATAGAGCAAAGGCCAGAGCGGAGGCATCAATGTGTCAGACTACAGCATACGTTATCGAAGGTGACAGGGAAGTGTTGCTGCTTCAGGACGTGATCAGCATTAAGCCTGAGAATGGGTCTCTGCGCATGGTCAACCTTTTCGGCGAAGAGAAGGTCGTACGCGGCACTATCAAGCAGATTGATCTTCTGGCACACAAAATCCTGATCGTGCATTGAGGCCCCGTAAGGGCATCCGAAGAGTCATGTAGCGGGGCTGTTCCGACTCACTTCCAGACCGATCTTGCCTTGACATAAGGGCGTGCTTTCTGTTCTATTACTGAAGCTGTTGATACCATCTGCTGACTAGGGGTTAGGAATGCGATTAGGTATTGTTGGGACGGGTTCGTATGTTCCGGAAAAGGTGCTTACCAATTTTGACCTGGAAAAAATTCTGGATACTTCTGACGAATGGATCTACACGAGAACGGGCATAAAAGAAAGGCGGATTGCCGAGCCCGGGACAGGTGTTTCAGAGCTTTGCAAAGTGGCTTCTGAGCGGGCCATAGCGGCTGCCGGACTTCAGCCCTCCGACATAGACCTTATAGTGCTCGGCACGATAACTCCGGACACGCATTGTCCCGCGGGTGCAAACTGGCTAGAGGCAAAACTGGGCTGCGACAATGCGGTTTCCTTTGACGTCACTGCGGCATGCACCGGATTTATCTTCTCACTCCATGTGGCCTCAGCTCTTATCAGGGCCGGCTTTAACAAAAAAGCACTGGTCTGTGCCGGTGAGATCATGAGCAGGACAGTAAACTGGAAGGAACGGGAGAGCTGCATTCTGTGGGGCGACGGGGCTGGCGCGGTGATTCTCACAGAGACGTCCCAGGGGGCTGAGGTTCTTTCAACACACATTCACACTGACGGCAAGAACGGGCGCGAATTGCTTATGCCGGGCGGAGGCTCTCTTACAACGCCCATTTCGCATGAGAGCGTCGACAAGGGACTTCACTTCCTCAAGATGATAAATGCGAACACTTCATTGCGCACTGCGGTGAACCATTTTGCAGACGCTGCGATGGAAGCAGTAAGGACCAACGGCTATAGGATAGAAGATGTGGATCTCATCATCCCGCATCAGGCAAACATAAGAATCATGGAAGGAGTTGCGCGTAAGCTGAAGACTCCCATGGAAAAGGTCTACGTCACCATAAACAAGTACGGAAACATATCATCTGCGACAGTGCCGATCGCCCTCGACGAAGCGGTAAGGGACGGGACCATTACAAAAGGAAAGCTCGTGCTCCTGACAGCTTTTGGCGGTGGCCTTACGTGGGGTTCAAGTCTCATACGGTGGTGAAGCAAATTCCAAATCCGAATGTCTCAACCCGAAACATCTAGAATATTAAATCACCAAAATCGGGCAGTGGAGGAAGCAAGCGTTTAGTGAGCCTTCAACATTTGAAATTTGGAATTTGTCTAGGATTTAGAGTTTAGAAATTGGAATTTGAAGGTTATAATATAACCTGCGGAGGGATGGCTGAGCGGCCGAAAGCGGCGGTCTTGAAAACCGTTGGGCGTGCAAGCGCCCCGTGGGTTCGAATCCTACTCCCTCCGCCATATTTAGTTTGAGGTAGCTGTCTCCCGTATTCACTGCGCTTGCAAAGAAAACATCAACAAACACTAAAGCCGTTACTGCAACCACCGCCAGTTCCACAACGACATTGGCCGT
>DATKNH010000075.1 GCA_035541455.1 Syntrophorhabdales bacterium | reverse complement strand
AAGCAGCCGGGAATCTGTTTCATCCTGCGATGATATGCGACGCACTCACAGCACCTGCCGCGTTTCTCGCAATCATACGTGCAGGTGCATGCTACCAGATTTTCCTTTATGGTACATTCCATGATTGCTCCTTCCTTCGTCTTCCTGCTTCAAACGTTAAACTTTGCACCTTAAACTTCGAGGTTACTCCATTTTAGAAGATCAATGTCTTTGAACCCTCGGGTATCACGTAACAGAGCAGTTCCCCGGGCGTCGTAATCGAGCCGACCGCCTCCGCTACGCTTTTCTTGGGGGTCATGCCCATTTTGTTCACATCCGCATCATTCAGGTCTGACACGAACATAACCTTATATCGTTCCGCCTTCAGCCGGGTCGCGTACGCAGTCTGCGCGTACACCTTATCGCTCTCCCGCACAAAAGGTTCCATCTCTTCTGCAGTGGGATAATCGAACCATGGAAGAAAGTAGGGATTGCCAATACCGTCCTCGCATTTTCCGATCAGAATGATATTCCCGCCATCTTTGACCGCAGCCTGTGCATGATCCAGCGCTTTGTGGGTTTGAATGAAGTCGATATCTTTGGGGTATCCGCCGGCGCTCACAATCACGACGTCCGCTTTTTCCCTGACCTCCACGCCGAAGTGTTTACCGTACCATTCGCAGCCCACCCGGTGAGCTTCCTTTACGTCACCTGCAAATACATTGAGAAACTGCTTTTCATCATCGACCACCGTGTTGATCAGAAAAAGAGGAACGGGCACCAGTGCGAGTGCAGCCAGCAATTCTTCCTGCATGGGGTTCCCCTCCAGTATCCCCGGCCTCACCCTGGGGTGCTTTCCTGGTCTGTCCGGAAGGAAGACTTTCTTGTGCACACCTAACAGCGTCTCGTACCCTGATATGCCGGGGAAGAGTGCCTTTCGGCCGCCTCCGTACCCCGCAAGGTAATGGAAGCTTATCGAGCCCAAAAGAATCGCACCCTTCTTTTTGAGGAGCGTTGAATTGACCCGAATCTCCAGGCCGGATGGCGTTCGGCCTAATGAGGTCAATCCTGATGCATCGAAGCAGTCGTGGTCATTGCATGGGACCTGTTCATACACGCGATCGGACACGATGCTTCTTCTCTCGGCTTCTGTCTGCTTCCGGTGGTTCCCCAGAGCGAAGAGAATCTCCAGATCGCAGCCTTTGAGATACTTTTCGCAAAGCACGGGAAGAAGGAATTCCGCGCCCATGTACCGCGTGGTGTCCGGGACGATGAGCAACAATTCCTGACCGGGCAACCATTCCTGCAGAGGCTTTTGGCCGATTGGTGAGGAGAGGCTTTTCTGCAAAAGCTCCTCCACAGGCTGGGGAGCCGGATGCCCGGGCTCCAGCAACTGGACGCGCCATGTGTCTGGCACATCGAAAGATGCGGCACCTTTACCGCATTTGAGAGGACGCATCATTTTGTTCTGCATGTCCGTGACCCTTGATCCTTGACCCGTAGCCTTGTCTCGACGTCATGACCGTATGCTGTAGAAGACATCTTTGCCGCCGAAGATTGCCGTATCTCCCAGTTCTTCTTCGATCCGGAGCAGTTGGTTATATTTGGCGATCCGCTCGCTTCGCGAAGCAGAACCTGTCTTGATCTGCCCCGCGTTTGTTGCAACAGCCAAATCAGCGATAAAAGTATCCTCGGTCTCTCCCGACCTGTGAGATATGACGCACGTGTAACCCGCGCGCTTCGCAATTTCGATGGTGGTCAGCGTCTCTGTCACTGTACCGATCTGATTGAGTTTTATCAGTACACTGTTTGCGACCCCTCTCGTAATGCCTTCCATCAATATCTTTGGATTGGTAACAAAGACATCATCACCGACCAGCTGAATTTTCGACGAGCATTTCTTGGTGAGGAGTTCCCACCCTTCCCAGTCGCCTTCCGCCAAACCATCTTCAATGGAGATGATCGGATAGTTTTTGATGAGCGACTGATAAAAAGTCACCACTTCTTCGGACTTCATTGTCTTGCCATCAATCTTATATTTGCGCGCCTTGAAAAGTTCACTTGCTGCCACGTCAAGAGCGAGCAGGATGTCTTCTCCCGGTTTGCAGCCCGCCTTTTGGATCGCGACAAGAAGAAGATCAAGTGCCTCTTTGGTCGAAGCGATCTGCGGTGCGAATCCGCCCTCGTCCCCGACGCCCGTGACATGCCCCTTTTCCTTGAGCACTGCTTTGAGCGAGTGAAACACCTCGGCGCCCATCCGCAACGCTTCCTTGAAAGAGTCGGCGCCCACAGGCGCGATCATGAATTCCTGGACATCGAGAGGGTTCTGGGCGTGCGCACCTCCATTGATGACGTTCATGAGAGGGACAGGCAGTTCCCGGGCGCGTACTCCTCCCAGGTACTGGTAGAGCGGCAAGCCGAAATATTCTGCCGCTGCCCTTGCAACTGCCATGGACACCCCGAGGATCGCATTTGCCCCGAGCTTGCTCTTATTATCCGTGCAATCGAGTTTGATCATCAAGTCATCTATGTACGTCTGCTCCGCAGCATCGAGGCCTTCCACTTCCTTGGCGATGATCTCATTTACATTCTTGACTGCGTTTGTCACACCTTTTCCCTGGTATCGTTTTGCATCATTGTCTCTCAACTCCAGAGCTTCTCTTTCGCCGGTGGATGCTCCGGAAGGCACGATTGCGCGTCCTACATCGCCGCTTTCAAGCACCACCTCGACTTCGACAGTCGGATTTCCCCTGCTATCCAGTACCTCGCGCGCAAAGACTTCATAAATCGTGGACATAGGAGCCTCCTCTTACAATATTTTGGCAATGCTCTGTGCGTTGTTGAATGTAGCACACGCGCAACAGGGGGTCAACGGGGTTGTGCGGTAAAGGAAGTTGTGCCTTTATCCGATAAGAGTTAAAATTATACTATAGTGCACGGGAGGTACGACAAGTTGAAATTTTGCGTCCGTTTCTCTATTCTGCTTATCGCTCTGCTCTGGCTGATGGCAGGTGTTCATGCAATGGGGTCTGATGGTAACACCGGGGAGGGTACTGGCGTGGTAGTCATTCATAAAGAGGATAATGGGCGAGAGTTGCAGGTAAAGTCCGGAGATGTCATACAGGTAGAGCTGAGCGGACCCGGGGCTACCGGGTACTGGTGGTATGCAGCCGGTCTGGACCCGGCGCGCCTGGAGCTTCTCTCTGAGGAGACGAACCCTCCTCCGGATAAGAAGCTCATGGGTGGGCCTGTGACTGGCATATGGCGGTTCAAGACAAAAGAGCCGGGCAAGACCAATCTCACTATGAAATATTACCGTGTCTGGGAAGGGCCTGAAAAGGCCGTGGACCAATTCTCAGTGGTTCTGGACATCCGCTAGGCCCTTTCGCCTTCGCATTTTTATCTCCTGAACGGTTTAATCCGCCTTTCATTTATCGTATAATACTGAATTCTCGCTATCACCCTGCATCGAACATTAACGGGATCAGCAAGCAGCAAAGGAGGACGTATGCGATCAGACAGCATGAAAAAAGGCATTGAAAAGGCACCGCACCGCTCACTCTTCAAGGCAATGGGCTGTGTAGCAGAGGAGCTGGAACGGCCGATCATCGGTATCGCAAACTCTGCCAGCGACCTGATCCCTGGTCACATCCACCTCGACAAGATCTGCCGCGCAGTGAAAGACGGTGTGTACATGGCAGGTGGCACTCCCATGGAATTTTCAACCATCGGTGTCTGCGACGGCATTGCGATGAACCATGAGGGCATGAAGTACTCGCTTGGTTCCCGCGAACTGATCGCTGATTCTGTCGAAGTCATGGCCAAGGCCTACCCTTTTGACGGTCTCATCCTCATCCCTAACTGCGACAAGATCATCCCCGGCATGATGATGGCAGCGCTGCGTCTTAATCTACCTGCTATTGTGGTGAGCGGTGGACCCATGCTGGCCGGCAGATTCAAGGGAAAGCAGGTCGATCTCATCTCAGTGTTTGAAGGGGTAGGTAAAGTGGCCGGCGGCCTGATGACAGAAGCAGAACTTTCGGAGCTGGAAGAATGTGCCTGTCCGGGCGCGGGCTCGTGCGCGGGCATGTTCACGGCAAATTCAATGAATTGCCTGAGTGAGGCGCTGGGCTTGGGCCTTGTCGGCAACGGCACGATCCCTGCTGTGTACGCCGCCAGGCTGAGGCTCGCAAAGCGGGCAGGCAGGAGGATTGTGGAGCTGGTCAAAGAAAACGTGAAGCCGCGCGACATCGCAACGCTTGATGCCTTCAGGAACGCGATCACCGTCGATATGGCTTTTGGCGGATCATCTAACACGGCCCTGCATCTGCCCGCGATTGCCCACGAGGCAGGGATCGATTTGCCGCTTACGCTGTTTGATGAAATCTCAGAGAAGACTCCTCATCTCTGCAACATGAGCCCGGCAGGCCCGCATCACCTTGAGGATTTGAATGAAGCCGGCGGCGTGTATGCGATCATGAAAGAGCTCTCAAAGAAGAATCTCATCCGGCAGTCCTGCAGGACGGTGGAGGGTAAGAGGGTAGGCGAGATTCTTAAAAAGGTGGAGGTCTTCGATCATAACGTGATCCGTGAGACGGCGGAAGCGTACCATCAAAAGGGAGGGCTTGCGGTGCTGTATGGAAGCCTCGCGCCGCAGGGTGCTATCATAAAGACCGCCGGCGTTCCCGATGAGATGCGGACCTTTGTCGGAAAGGCAAAAGTATTTGAAAGCGAAGAAGAGACAGTAGCGGCGATCATGAAGGGAAAGATTAAAGCGGGAGACGCGGTGATCGTGCGCTATGAGGGGCCGAAGGGTGGACCCGGCATGAGAGAGATGCTCACGCCTACGAGTGTTCTGGTCGGCCGGGGACTGGATAAAGGCGTTGCTCTTATCACCGACGGAAGGTTCTCCGGCGGTACGCGCGGCCTTTGCATAGGCCATGTGAGTCCTGAAGCTGCGGAGGGTGGACCCATCGCTTGTGTAAGGAATGGAGATAAGATAGAAATAGATCTCGACAGGAAGAAGATGAACATCGTTGTAGCAAAAGAAGAGATGGACAGGAGAAAGGCTAGCTGGAGGCAGCCTGAACCGAACATCAAAGAAGGCTACATGGCCCGTTACGCCCGCATGGTGACCGGAGCTGCAAGCGGAGCAGTTTTTAAAGACGAATAGGAGTTTAAGGTTTGAAGTTTAAGGTTTAAGGTCAAAAACTTGTGCTACTTAATGTGGTGGTTGCATGGATGACAGAATCATACACGAGATCACAGAAATCGTTGGAAAAGAAAATGTCTTGTCGTCGGTCGAGGAACGAAAGTGCTATTCGTACGACGGCAGGGTAGATGGCAACCTGCCTGACCTGATCGTTTTCCCGACTTCCGCCGCGGACGTATCACGGATTCTCGTGTTGGCAAACAAACACCTGTTTCCTGTCATTCCCAGAGGTCAGGGCTCCGGGCTCACGGGCGGCTCCGTGCCCGTCGCCGGCGGCGTGGTGCTTGTCTTCACGAAGATGAACCGTATCCTGGAGATCGATACGGAGAACCTGATAACTGTTGTGGAACCCGGCGTCATCACCTTTGTCTTACAGGAAGAGGTGGCGAAGAAGGGCCTCTTCTATCCTCCGGACCCGTCATCCTACAAGTACTCGAGCATCGGCGGCAATATCGCCGAATGCGCAGGAGGACCAAATTCTCTGAAATATGGGGTGACGCGTGACTACGTGCTCGGCCTCGAGGTTGTGCTCCCCACCGGTGAAATTCTGAACACGGGCGTCCGCACGATGAAGGGGGTCGTCGGCTATGACCTGACAAGGCTCATCGTCGGCAGTGAAGGAACGCTTGGCGTTGTGACAAAAGTAATTCTGAAGCTCATTCCGCTGCCGGAAACCAGGGCCACGATGCTCGCACTCTTCAGAGAAGTAGAGGAGGCTGCAAAAACAGTATCGGCCATCGTTGCCGCCCGGGTTGTGCCTTCCACCATAGAGTTTCTGGACAGAGCTTCCATCAGGTGCAGTGAGCAGGCATCCCCCATGGGAATACCGGACGAAGTAGGCGGGCTTCTCATCATCGAGGTGGACGGCAACCAGGCGTCAGTCGTGGCCGATGCTGAGAAGATCAGGAAGATTGTGCTTGAGCACAATGCCATTCGCTGCGACCTCACACAGGACCCGAAGGAAGCAGACAAGCTGTGGCAGGCGCGGCGGACTGTTTCCCAGGCCACGTACAATCTGAATCCGGTAAAGGTCGCGGAGGATGTAGTGGTGCCCCGCAGCGAGATACCCACTCTTATCCGTGCCCTGGAGGAAATGGGAAAGAAGTACGGCATTCCCATTTTAAGCTTCGGTCATGCAGGGGACGGCAATTTTCATGTAAGCATGATGATCCGGGACACGGCAGAAGACAGAGAGAAAGCGGAAGAAGCAGTGAAAGAGCTTTTTGCGAGAACCGTCAGTCTCGGAGGTACACTTTCAGGCGAGCACGGCATAGGCCTGTCTAAAGCAGCCTACCTGGGAATGGAGTTGTCTGACCAGGTGATGGAAACCATGAAGAAGATCAAGAGACTTTTCGACCCGAACAACATTCTCAACCCCAACAAGATTTTTCCCGCGTGATGGGGCCTTTCGCGCCTCCCTTCGTAGCTGCGTCGTCGCGGATTCCTCGACGTAGCTCCACTACGCCTCCGGCCCGCTCCTCCTCGCCGCCTCGGTATCCATCGAAAATCGACCCATCACGCGCATAGTTTCGGGTGG
>DATKNH010000074.1 GCA_035541455.1 Syntrophorhabdales bacterium | reverse complement strand
CCAATGGCCAGAATATTGAGGGGCGAGATCCGATGGGCGGACCTAAACCCGACAAGAGGCAGGGAGCAAGCCGGACTGCGCCCGGTTTTGATCCTCAGCCACGATATCTTTAATGAGCGGTCGGGAACGGTCATAGCTGTGGCTATCACAAGCCAGCCCCAGAAGGCGGGTTTCCCTTTGACTCTTGAGTTGAGAGGAGTAAATCTACCAAAACGGTCATGGGTTAAGATCAGTCAAATTCGAACCCTCTCCGTGGAGAGAATTGGAAGGCTCCTGGGTAAGGTTTCTCAGGAAGAAATGGTCCAGGTGGTCGAGGGCCTAACCGAGATCATTGCGTAACCATGCCATGCTCGCGCCAAGATAAATCCGAAGCGAGGGAATGACCTCAAGAAAGGAGGTTTCTGAAACTCGTTGATGCTGCTCAGTCGGTGCGCCACAGACGGTAGCAAGGCAAGTCCGACCGGACCAACGTTGAGCCGACAGGTCCGTAGCGAACCCGCGTGCAGTCCAGTAATGGGCTGTATGGAGCCGGATGTAGCAAGCGTGCAGGCCGCGAAATTGAACCCCGAAATACGTATAGTTGTGGTCGATGAGGATAATCTTCCACCCGAGGGAAGAGAAAGCCGACGTAGTGCATGTATCGGAAGGCAGCAGTCCTTTCCGGCGTCATGGCAAGCAGGAGGGGACACCACCGGGGTCTGTAAGAGCGGGGCATGTACGCATAGGGGCAGCTCGGGAACTTGGGAGAGCCCACGACTTCCCTGCCATATACTGCCGGAGCTGGGGCTACCGGCTTACCACAAGGCCCAGGCGCTGGCCGTGCGTTTCCCCACGGCGAGCGAACCTTAAAGAGGGGATACAAACCAAAGGGACAACAGCAGGGTGCCGGAAGCGAGCGACGAGCGAAGCGACCGGAATGAACCGTGGGCAGTCTTAGTCTCGAATAGTACCGAAGAACGTGGGGAACCGAGACCCAAGGAACCCACGGGAGGGAAGGCGAGATCGGGTATGACGTTTCACTGGAAGGAAAGACGGGAGAGACCTTGAGCTTACCAACCGTATCAACGAAACTCCAGTGGATTGCAGAGCAGGCAGTCCGCGATCCAAAGCGGGTGTTCACGACGCTGGCACACCTGATTGACCTTGAGTTCCTCAAAGAAGCCTTTCACCGCACGCGCAAAGATGCAGATCCGGGCGTGGACGGGGTGACCGCAGAGGAGTATGCACAGAACCTCGACGAGAATCTCCGTGACCTCCATGAGCGGCTGCGTACCGGGCGTTATAAAGCGCCGCCGGTGAAACGTGCGTGGGTAGACAAAGATGACGGAGGAAAGCGGCCGATCGGGATGACCGCGTTCGAGGACAAGATCGCTCAACGGGCGGTGGCCATGATCCTGGGGGCAGTCTACGAGCAGGAATTCGAAAGCTTCTCCCACGGATTTCGGGAAGGCCACGGCCAGCACCAGGCACTTCTAGAGCTACGTGAAAAGTGCGGGGAGATTGGCGTCGCCTGGATCGTGGACGCGGATGTGGCAAAATTCTTCGACAGCCTTGATTGGAATCTCCTCCTCAAGATCATCAAGAGGAGGGTGAATGACGGTGCGCTCATCCGGCTCATTGGCAAGTGGCTTAACGCGGGGGTGATGGAGGGACTAACCTTGATCCATCCGGAGAAGGGGACTCCCCAAGGCGGGGTGATTTCACCCGTGCTCAGTAACATCTTCCTCCACCACGTGCTCGACCGGTGGTATGTACGGGACGTCAAACCAAGGCTGCAGGGCGAAAGCTTTCTGATCCGCTGGGCCGATGATTTTCTCATCGGCTGCGAACGGGAGCATGATGCCCGGCGGGTGTTGGCAGCGTTGCCAAAACGGTTCAATCTCTTCAAGCTTGCCATACACCCGGAGAAGACGGCGCTGGTTCGGTTCCAGAAGCCATCCTCTCGTAAGGAAAAGGATGGGGGGAACGGCACCTTCGATTTTCTTGGATTCACCCACTTCTGGGCGAAAACGCGCCGAGGGTTTTGGGTTATCAAGCGGAAGACGGCCAGAAAGCGGCTCCGTCGGGCCATGAAGGCGCTCTGGCAGTGGTGCCGGGATCACCGGCACGAAGCCCTCATGGAGCAATACAAGACACTTTGTCTGAAACTGCGTGGTCACTACCAGTACTATGGCGTCCGGAGTAATTTCAAGATGCTGGAGGTAGTGATGGAGCATGTGGACAACGCATGGCGCTACTGGCTGAGCCGAAGGAGTAACGAGAGCTATATCCCGTGGAATACATGGGAGCGACTCAGACGCACCTTTCCGTTGCCCAAGCCCAGGATATACCATGCCATATGAGAAGCCTGCAGGGTAGCAAAGTCATACATCAGAGTGGTGCCGAAACTCTGATTACTGAAGAACCGTATGCCTTAATTGGGCACGTACGGGACTGTGGGGGGCCTGGCGGGCAACCGCTGGGTCTACCCGGAACTGAAAGGGGATCGTAAAGGGCAATACACGATTTCGGGGAACGATCAGTGGCGCATCTGCTTTCGGTTCCATGCTGGAGACGCCTATGACGTTGAAATAACGGGCTACCATTAAGGAGTGGACAATGGCAATGGCAAATACAGAAAGGCGTACAATCAGACCAACCCATCCTGGAGAGATGCTGAGGGAGGACTTCATGGTCGACTATGGGCTGACGGTGGTGGGCCTTGCCAAAGCTTTGGGTATATCCCGGCAGACCGTGAACGAGCTTCTTCGAGAGAAGCGCTCATTAACACCGGCAATGGCCTTGAAGCTATCAAAGCTATTCGGCAACAGCCCCGAATTCTGGCTTAACGCACAGAGAGCTGTTGACCTCTGGGAGGCAAATCGCCGGTATCGGGACGAGCTAAGACGAATAAAACCTATCCCGCCGCAACACGCGGCTTGACATTCGCCCTCACCCCTTAGCGCAGAGGCGAAAGCTTAAGCTTTGTCCCATTCATCGTTGCTTATTGCTGCCTGCCGAGGAATTAGCTCAAAACTCAACACACAACACTGTATTCATAAGTTGTCCGCCGTTATCCTTACAGGATGCTGCGCAATCTGTGGTGAATTCTCTCGGTCATGTGCGGGAATGGTGAAAGACTCGCAAATCCGCGTTATGCATGCTGCTGTGCGTGAATGGAGGCAAGAAGATAGCGTCATATGGTAAAATGTAGATCATGAGTCCTTCAATCTTTAGAGAAAAGGGATACCGGTTCTATTTCCTTTCAAACGAAGAAGATCGGATCCACGTCCACGTAACATGTGAAAGCGGAGAAGCAAAATTCTGGCTCGAAAAGACTGAGAGAAATCCAACGTATCATTGAGGAGCATAGGGATGAAATCGTCCAGGCATGGCGAAAACATTTCCTCAATAAGGGTAGTACCCGAATCTGTGTCTTAGTTGCCACGACAAAACATTCCGACACCCTTTCTGAATAATGCTCAATGGGGTGTCTAACAACCTTGATTTTCTCTGCACTGCGCTGTCCTGGTACGCGAAGCAGGATCAAAGCAGCTGCCAATCTTCCTTGCCTAAAGATTCTGCCAACGTCGGCAGGCCGAGAAAGAAAGTATGTGTCCGCAACGCTACTTCAGACTTGCGATCTGTGGGTTGTCAAGGCGTGACGGCGAAACCCTGTTCTCGAAAATGGGTATCAAAGGTAAATGCCGAGCGCAGTCCCAACTCACGCATCACCTCGAAGCTGACACAGTCTACGAGGCTGAGGTTTCTTCTTGAAGATGCGAGCAAAGCGGCGATGCCCAGCCGATGGGTGTCAGCAGTTACAAATTCAACATCAAGAACGGGAACGATGTCCTCCTGAAATGCGCGAACTGCTGCCATACCGAGTCTGTTCTGAAGAAGCGCAAAGGTTTCCACAAGAACGTAGTTGGTGGTTACGAAACTTTGGTCGGATTGCATGGCCTCACGCCATGCGCGAGCTGATTTCGCGTGATTTGCGTCGTCGCCGTCAAGCAGCGCGTAGAATGCCGATGTGTCCACGAATACGCTCATTTGCGCCACGCCTGGGCCAGATATGCGTCATGCCGCTTTGACACGTCCTTCTTGCCGGATCTGAATTTGCCTGCAATGTCGACGGCGCGTGCCCGCCTTTCTTCTGAAATGGTGCCCGCCTTTGATCGAATGACTTCTTCGACAGCCTCGCGGATCACCTCTGCCATTGCAACACCTCTGGAAGCCGCTATCTTCTTAATCTTTCGGGCCTGTTCCTCGGTCAACTGAATCTGAGTCCTCACCATGGGCGCCTCCATCGAATGCTGAGTGATAACATGATAACACTATCTGTAATCACGGTCAACGCCGGAACTGCAGTGTTGCGTGACGAACGACCGGGTC
>DATKNH010000073.1 GCA_035541455.1 Syntrophorhabdales bacterium | reverse complement strand
CTTCTTTCTGGAGGTGCGGGAAAGCAATCAGGACGCAATAGACTTATATACAAAGTTCGGTTTTGAAATGATCGGAAGGCGCAAACGCTATTATACCAAGACAAACGAGGACGCGCTGGTAATGCACCTTGCCTGCGGGAGGAACGAGCATGCGTGACGCAGAAGGTCTGATCCTGGAAAACAGACCGGTATGCCGGGATTTTTATCGGTGCAGGATCCAACTGACCACACCCATGGATAACGTGACCCCGGGGCAGTTTGTCATGGTCAAGATGCCCTCGTCCGAAATCTTTTTGAGGAGACCCTTCAGTATCTACGACTGCGGAAATCAGACTGTTACCATCCTCTATCGCGTTGTGGGCAAGGGTACGCAAGCGCTGGCTTCTGCCGGACGAAAAGAGAGACTCATGGTTCTCGGGCCTCTCGGCCGCGGTTTTCAGATACAAAGGGGTTTCACACCAGTGCTTGTGGCAGGCGGCATCGGCATAGCAGGTCTTCACCTCCTATGGAAGAAGGTGCGAAAGGGAGCACATGTTCTTTACGGATGTTCCGCAGACAAAGAACTTCCGCTTCTCGGACGGATGGGCCAAGCTGCAAGCAGTGCCGGACAAGCTGTCTGCACGCTCGACGGATCAGCAGGATTCTGCGGGAACGTCGTCCAGCTGCTCGAACAGTCTCTCCCGCTGATCGGCGGAAAACCTTACGTGTACGCCTGCGGACCGCAGGCCATGTATGCGAGCCTGAAAGTTTTCCTGAAGGACAAGGGCATACCTTGCCAGGTGCTTGTGGAGGAACGCATGGCATGCGGCCTCGGCTTATGTTTTGGATGTGTAAAGAAGACTCTGGACCATCGGGAGCCCTATAAGAGGGCCTGTCTGGAAGGACCGGTATTTGACTTATGGCAACTCTCTCTGTAGACCTTTTTGGAAGAAGGCTGAGGAACCCTGTGATGAATGGGTCGGGTACCCTCGGCTACGGACGGGAGATCGAGCCTCTGTGGCCCGTCGATACCCTTGGCGCCTATGTGACAAAGGGGTTATCCCTCAAGCCCCATCACGGCAACCCGCCTCCGCGCGTCTGGGAAGAAGGCACCGGGATGCTCAACAGCGTGGGGCTGCAGAATGTAGGTCTCGAAAAGTTTTTTTCAGACTATTTCCCTTTGTTCAAGAAAAGGAATACACCGATAGTGGTTAACTTCTTCGGATTCACGGATGAGGAATATATCGAGTGTGCGTCCAGCATAGAACCGGATCCCCTTATTCTTGCGCTCGAAATCAATTTATCATGCCCCAATGTGACCAAGGGAGGCATTTGCATGGGCAAGGAGGCGCAAGGGGTCTTTTCCATTATCGAGAGGGTAAAGAAGAGAACACGGCTTCCGCTGATCGCCAAGCTGACGCCGGAGGTGACTGACATTGTGGAAATCGCAAGGGCCGCAGTCAGCGCGGGCGCAGACGGCCTCACCCTCATAAACACTATGCCGGCCATGGCAATAGATGCCGCATCCAGACGGATAGCCTTTCGCGGCGGATTTTCAGGCCCCGCGCTAAAGCCGGTTGCGCTGAAGGCCGTGTCAGACGTGTCTAGAGCCGTCCATGTGCCGGTGATCGGAGCCGGAGGCATCATGAATCATGAAGACGTGCTTCAATTTCTAATGGCAGGCGCGCATGTAGTGGAAGTGGGCACAGCCACTTTCGTCGATCCCTTTGTCATACCCAAAATACTGACAGGGCTTGCCAGATACATGGAAGAGCAGAAGATTTCCGGCTTAGGCAGTCTCATCGGCGCGGCGCATGCTTAAGATCGCCCAGTACGATGAGAGCGCCGTCAAGACCATACAGGCCGAACTGGGTCTTCCTTCTCTTATCGCGCAGATTCTCGTTACGCGCGGCCTCCATTCGCCTGACACTGTTCACCCATTCCTTTCGCCGAAGCTTGAATCCCTGTCTGATCCTTACCTGCTGCCGGATATGGAAAAGGGTGTAGCCAAGACAGTGGAGGCGATTGAGACCGGAAGAAGAATAGCTCTTTTTGGAGACTATGACGCGGACGGTATCACCTCGGTCGCCCTCATGAAAAACTTTCTGAAACAAATGGGCATTGCTCCTGACGCCTACCTCCCCAGTCGTCAGGATGGATATGGCCTTAACGAAAGGGCGGTAAGAATGTTCAGCGAGCAAGGTGTTGACCTCCTCATCTGCCTCGACTGCGGATCGTCAAACAGGGCAGAGATAGAGTCAGCGCATCGACTGGGCATCGAGGTCATCGTACTGGACCACCATGAAGTGTCCGGCACACCGGCGCACCCCTACGCACTTATCAACCCGAAACGTGAAGGGTCACGCTTCCCGACACGGGAATTGGCTGCATGTGGCGTGACCTTCTTTTTTCTTCTTGCCCTCAGACGAGCTCTCGCTGAGCGCGGCCTGCTCAGAATGAGCATAAACCTTAAGAGGGAAATGGATCTGGTTGCCGTGGGCACGGTGGCAGACATGGTGCCTTTGACAGGGGACAATCGCCTGCTGGTGAGGTTCGGCCTTGAGACCATGCGCAAGAGGCCAAGGACATGGTTTAAATCCTTTCTCAAGAAACATGTGGTTCGCAGGGAACGCACCGACGAGTTTACGTTGGGTTTCGGCGTAGCCCCGCGTATAAATGCAGCCGGTCGCGTTGCCGATCCACAGATCGCCCTCGCCTTTCTTACCGCCGACCTTGAAAGCGAGACTGAAGAATATCTCTTAAGACTGAACGAGGCGAACAGAAAGAGGCAGGATCTCGAGGAAGGCATTCTCAGAGAAGCAATGGAACAGCTTGGGATGGAGACGGTTCACAGAGAGAACTCCATTGTGCTTTTTCATCAGGATTGGCCCATAGGAGTGCTCGGCATCGTGGCGCACAGACTTGTGGATCGAATCGGAAAGCCCGCAATCGTCCTCACTCGCACAGAGAGGGCTTGGAGAGGCTCTGCGCGCGGCCTGGAGGGCATGGACCTGCATGGTACGATCTCATCGCTTGCGCCTCTCTTCCTCGCCTTTGGGGGACACAAGCATGCATGCGGCGTCACGCTTCGCGAGGAGAATCTTGTGCCCTTGCGCAATGCGTTCGAGCAGGAAGTTAAAACGAGCATGGCAGGGTTTGTAAGGGAAGTTGCGGTCGATGCTGTGGCAGAGTATGGAGATTTGACGAAGGAAGTTGTAGAAATGATAGACCTGTTCGCGCCCTTTGGCATAGGCAATCCCCGGCCGAACATTCTGCTTCCTTCCTCGGCGGTGTCGCTCAGCAACAGCTTCGCCAGGATAACCGACAACAACAAAAGAATCTGGCACGGGTCCGTTCAGAAGGGTGCGTCGCCACCCCCCGGCCCTGTTGCGCGGATCGTTGCGACGCCGACCATTCGGGAGGAGATGGGAGAAAAGTTCGTCCATCTCTTAATCAAGGAATTCGTGCCGTCAGAGTAGAAAATAGGAAAAACCTTTTACGAGTTCCGGGTTGCGCGTTCAAACAAACTTCGAAGAAACTTCGGTCTCACAGGTTAGGCACGGTTTGATTAACCCGTAACAGGTTCTTGTTTGCAATTCGTAACCTGCAACAGCATTTTTGACCCGTAACTCGTAACGCGTCATTCACTTGGTATATAATAGTACCCATGGAACAATTCGTTGATGCCCTCGCGCACTGCCAACTCTGCCCGAGAAATTGCGGCGTCAATCGTCTGGAAGGGCAGACCGGATACTGTGGTGCGGGTAACCGTATACGGGTTGCGCACTGGGGACTTCATTTCGGCGAGGAACCGCCGATCTCAGGCACACGAGGCTCCGGGAACGTATTCTTTTCACCGTGCAATATGCGCTGCGTTTTTTGTCAGAACTATCAGATAAGCCACGAGGTGCTCGGTGAAGAAACCTCAATAGACGGGCTGGTGGGAACCTTCTTCAAACTTGAAAGGCTCGGCGCTCATAACATCAATCTTGTCAGTCCTACGCCTTATGCGCCTCTGATCGCAACGGCAATCCGCATAGCAAAAGAGCGGGGGTTGCACATCCCTTTCATTTACAACACAAATGCTTACGAAAACGTCAGTACGATTGCGATGCTCGCAGGGTTGATGGATATCTATCTACCCGACTTCAAGTATTGGCACGCGTCTATAGCCGGAAAACTCTCTTCTGTCGATGACTATCCTGCAGCTGCTATGATGGCAATCCTCGAAATGAGACGCCAGGTGGGTGACTTGAAGATCGAGTCCGGCCTGGCAACGCGAGGCCTGTTAATCAGGCATCTGGTACTTCCCGGCAAGCTCGCAGGCTCCGAGCGCGTCATCGCATGGGTAAGAGCAGAATTGGGCTCACAGACAGCGCTCAGCCTCATGGCGCAGTATCAGCCCTTGCACCGAGCTGTCGAATACCCGATGCTCATGCGGACGATAACGAATGATGAATACGAAGCCTTGCTGGACGTGCTCCTGGATCAAGGATTCGATACTGTATTTATCCAGGAGTTGGAAAGCGCTCCGCTTTTTGTACCGGACTTTACGCGAGCAGAACCATTTGAAGAACAAATCCGAAACTCTAAGCACGAAATTCTAAACAATGCCTAATGTCCAAAACTCAAAACGTGTTTCCGATAATCTCGAAAATTTGACCTTCGGAATTGTTTAGGATTTAGATATTCGATATTCGGATTTGCAAAGGGAGGTACTTTATGGAGCTCAAATCAATCAAGGTTGATATCCCCGAAGGACTGAATATCATCATCGGACAGTCACACTTTATTAAAACCATCGAAGACCTGTACGAAATACTCGTCTCTTCGTCGCCGATGCTCAGGTTCGGCGTTGCCTTCTCAGAGGCGAGCACAGAGTGCCTCGTGCGTCACGAGGGGAACGACGCCGATCTTGAAAAGCTCGCTGCGGACACGGCCTTTGCATTATCCTGCGGCCATATTTTCGTCCTGTTCCTCAAAGACGCTTTTCCGATCAATGTTCTGAATGCGATCAAAGCCTGCCAGGAAGTCTGCAGTATTTACTGCGCCACAGCCAATCCGCTCCAGGTGATCGTTGCCACGTCGGAGCAGGGCAACGGCGTACTGGGAGTGATCGATGGCTCCAAGCCGAAAGGCATAGAAACTGAGGAGCACAAGCAGCAACGAAAAGCACTGCTCCGGAAATTCAGGTATAAGTTGTAGCGCTTTTTGATTTTACGTGCGATCAACCAACCGTAGAACAACGCATAAGGTCAGTGCAGACGGCAGATTCAGAAGGGTTGGCGGCGTGGAAGAAAGCTCCAGATGCTAGGCGCTCAAGCCGCGAGGAGTGGAGGCGTACCTCGTGGTACGTTGGAACTCCGCGCGGCGCAGGCAACAACGCACATGGACTTTATCCCGCGCCGCCACTCTTTATGTTCCCATTTCCCACGATGCCAGATACTTCCGCTGCTCGCCCGTCAGTTTGTCTATCGCGATGCCTTCAGTCTGAAGCTTAAGAAGCGCTACCTGCTTGTCTATCTCGGGCGGCACGCTGTAGACTCGCTTCTGTAACGTCTTACCCTTCTTCCAGACGTACTCTGCACAGAGTGCCTGATTCGCAAAACTCATGTCCATCACTTCCGAAGGATGCCCCTCGGCGCACGCCAGATTGACGAGCCTCCCCTCCCCCAGCAAATAAATCTTCTTAGTGGGCAGGCTGTACTCATCAATGAAGCCGCGTAGTCTTTTCTTGCCGGTCTTCATCCCTTCCAGTGCATCTATATCGATCTCTACATTAAAGTGGCCTGAGTTGGCAACTACAGCCCCGTCTTTCATCTTTTCAAAGTGCTCTTTTCTCAACACATGTATATCACCGGTCACTGTCACGAAGATATCGCCGATCCTCGCGGCGCTGGCCATATCCATCACCTGGTAGCCGTCCATATGTGCTTCAAGCGCTTTCAAAGGATCGATTTCCGTCACGATCACATGAGCGCCCAACCCGGCTGCCCTTTTCGCCACTCCCTTGCCACACCAGCCGTAACCTGAAACCACGAAATTCGAACCTGCCATGAGTATGTTGGTCGCGCGGATAATGCCATCGATCGTACTCTGGCCCGTGCCGTAACGGTTATCGAACATGTGTTTCGTGAGTGCATCATTCACCGCGATCGCAGGGAAACGGAGCACACCTTCTGCCTCCATGCTCTTAAGGCGTATCACGCCTGTCGTTGTCTCTTCGGTCGTTCCCACGATATTGTCTATCAGCTCCTGTCTCTTCTTTTGACCCAGTGTCTTTACCCAATTCTGGATCGATTTGTGTAGACTCTCGTACCGCTCGAACGCAATCATATGCAGAGCGCCCACAAGATCGGCTCCATCATCCATCGTGATGTGCGGCATCAGCGCCAGCGCCTGTTGAATGTGCGTGTAGTACTGGTCGCCGTTCTCACCCTTAATGGAGAATGCCTGCACTTTCACATGCTTGACAATCGCGGCAGCCACGTCATCCTGCGTGCTCAGCGGGTTCGATGCGCAGACCGCAACGGTTGCGCCGCCTTCTTTCAGTGTGCGCATAAGATTGGCTGTCTCGGACGTAACATGGAGACAGCAGGCTATCCGCATTCCCCTGAGAGGCTTCTCTTTGCTGAAGCGCTCCCGTATCCTCCTTAAGACCGGCATTCTCCGGTCGGCCCAATCCACCCTCTCCAGTCCGGCGTTTGCAAGTTTCAGATCTTTAACGTCGTAATCCATTGTGCCCCCTCACACTGATGCCGCTTTTTTGATCATATCCACCATGTCAAGCCGCTCCCAGGTGAATTCAGGCTCCACCCTGCCAAAGTGACCGTATGCAGCCGTCTTTCTGTATATAGGCCTCAGAAGATCAAGCTTCTCTATTATCTTTCTCGGGCGCATGTCAAAGACCTCGTTGACAATCTCCGCTATTCTGTCAGGGCTTATCTTGGCGGTTCCCTCAGTATCGACCATCACGGAGACAGGCTTCGCCACGCCGATGGAATATGCAATCTGCACCTCCATACGATCCGCCAGTCCTGCCGCAACAAGATTCTTGGCGATGTACCGTGCCATGTAGGAAGCGCTCCTGTCCATCTTGGAAGGATCCTTTCCGGAGAAGGCGCCGCCCCCGTGGCTTCCCTGGCCTCCGTACGTGTCAACGATGATCTTTCTCCCGGTCATCCCGCAGTCACCTTTTGGTCCACCAACAACAAAACGGCCTGTGGAGTTCACATAGATCGTTGTCTTATCATCCATAAGTTCCCGGGGAATCACCTTCTTGATCACTTCCTCTATGATACCTTCCCTGATAGTCTGGTAGGTAACATCCGGGTTGTGCTGCGCCGCTATGACGACAGAATCGACTCTCCTCGGCTTTCTGTCCACATATTCTACGGTAACCTGGCTCTTCCCGTCAGGCCTCAAAAAGTCGAGGGCCCTGCTCTTCCTCGCGTCAGAAAGCCTTCGCACAAGCCTGTGCGCGTAAATGATCGGCATGGGCATATACTCTTCGGTTTCGTTACATGCATAGCCGAACATCAAGCCCTGGTCTCCGGCACCCTGCTCGTGATCCGACGTTTCGTTCACGCCCATCGCGATGTCGGGTGACTGCTCGTCGATTGCGGTAACCACCGCACAGGTCTCCCAATCAAAACCCATTGAGGAATTGTTGTAGCCTATATCCTTGATCGTCTGCCTCACGACATCGGGCACGTGTACGTAACAATTCGTGGTTATTTCACCTCCTACCAAGCAGAGCCCTGTTGTAACCAGCGTCTCACACGCCACCCTTCCTTTTTTATCCTGTGCCAGAATGGCATCAAGCACAGCATCAGAGATCTGATCGGCAACCTTGTCCGGATGCCCCTCGGTGACTGATTCCGACGTAAAAAGAAAACGACTCATTCCCATCTCATTTCCTCCTTTATATAATTACATTTATACAATTACATTGCGGTTCTATCAGTGGATACCTGTCCAAAATCGTCGGGGAAGAGCTTCGTCATCTCCTTTCTCACAAAGGCCTCACTTTCTTTCGGTGAATCTTTAGCGAGAACTTCCGCGACAAGGGTCTTGCAATAGCTATGCCTCAAGCCCCGGATCATCTTCTTAACCCTCGGGATCGAATAGGCATTCATGCTCAACTCATCAATCTCCAGGCCAAGCAGTATGGGAACATAGAGGGGCTCCCCTGCCATCTCCCCGCAGATGGCAACTTCAATATTGTGTGCATGGGCATCATCGACTGTCTTTTTTATCATTCTCAGCACAGCCGGGTGAAGGGGTTCATACAGATACGATACATACTCATTGACCCTGTCTATTGCCAGCGTGTACTGAATAAGGTCATTTGTCCCGATACTGAAGAAGTCGACTTCGTCCGCCAGAAGGTCTGTAATCATGCAGGTGGACGGGACTTCCACCATGATGCCGATCTTTATATGCTCATCGAAGTCCACCTTTTCGTCGCGAAGTTCATCCATACACTCCCTCAGAAGGGCCTTTGCTTTTTTCACCTCTTCCATACCCGATATCATCGGAAAAAGAATCTTTAGCGGCCCGTGGGCACTCGCCCGCAGGATGCCGCGAAGCTGTGCCTTGAAGAGGTCGATCTCCTTGATGCAAAGGCGGATCGCCCGCAACCCCATTGCGGGATTTATTTCCTTAGCAACCTCGATATTGGAGGAGAACTTATCGCCGCCTATGTCGAGCGTGCGTATAGTCGTATACCTGACATTGCCATTCTCTGCAAGTTTACGGTAGATATGGTAATGATCCATCTCTGTCGGCAGCGTTTTGCTGGATAGGTAGATATATTCAGTCCTGTAAAGGCCGATGCCTTCGGCCCCGTAACGCTCGACAATGTCCATCTCGGCAAGTAACTCGATGTTGGCACCCACGCGCACCTTGAAGCCGTCCTGAGTTTCTGCTTTAAGCTTTCCAAGCCTCAGGAACTCCTTGCGCTGGGCGGTCAGATGGGCGTGCCTCATCAGGTACTCTTTCTGCAGGCCCTTGTCGGGGTTGACAATCACCGCGCCCTCATCACCATCTATGATAACGGTGTCACCGTCTTTTGCAATCGCAGTAATATTGCCGAGCCCCACTACCGCCGGTATCTCCAGAGCCCTTGCCACTATTGACGTGTGCGACGTCCGGCCGCCCACGTCGGTTACGAACCCCGACGTCCTGTTCAGATTGATCTGAATCGTGTCGGCAGGTGAGAGATCGTGGGCCACGATAATACCCTTCCCGCGCACGCTCCTCTCGTAAATACCTTCCACTTCCCTATTTACCATGATGCGCAGGAGTCTTTGATATATGTAATCAAGATCCTGCCCCCTCTCTCTCAAATAAGGGTCTTCGACTTTTCCGAAACCGGTCAGAAATTTTGAAACCACGAGGTCAAGGGCCCACTCCGCATTGACCTTCCTCGATTTTATTGTGTCGACAACTTCCTTAATGAAGGATTGATCCTGCAGCATCAATATATGCGCGTCTATTATGAAAGCGTGCCTGCGTATATCGTCATCAGGAATGTTCTCTTTGATGCTGTTCAGTTCATTGACAGCATTTTTTATCGCGTTCTGAAACTTGGCAATCTCTTTTTCGGTCTGCTCCTCTTTGATCGAATACTTCTCTACATGGATCCTTCCGCGCTCCAGAAGATAGACCTTGCCTATGGCAATCCCGGATGAGACGCCAAGGCCGCGCAGCATCTTGTTGTCGAAGCTATCCTCTGTCACCGCTCGCCAAACCCGTCCTCTATCAAATCTTTCAATGCTTCAAAAGCCTCGGTTTCATCGTTCCCCTCTACTTTGACCATGATGTCCGAACCCAGGGGGCAAGCCAGCATCAAAAGACCCATTATGCTCTTGCCGTTCACGCGTGTCCCGTCCTTTTCCACCCAGACTTCAGAATCATACTCGCCCGCCTTTTTCACGAAAATTGCGGCCGCACGAGCATGAAGACCCAAGCGGTTTCTGATCGTGAGCAGCCCTTCTCTCACGGGATCTCCGGCTTTTTGCTGCGGAGCACATCGGTCGCCACATATATGTTTCTCTTGCCATACCCTGATATGAATTCGGCCAACTCAGCCAGTGTCTTGTCCTTTCTATAGGTGACAAGCTTGATCAGCATGGGAAGATTCACTCCGGTTACCACCTCTACCTTCCCTGCTTCCAGAAAAGAAAGGCTTATATTGGACGGAGTTCCACCGAACATATCGGTGAGAATAATCACTCCCTTTCCGGCGTTAACGCTTTTGAGAGCAGCCACTACTCTGCCCTTAATGGCCTCGACATCCTCGTCCGGGAAAATATCCACGTAAGTAAATTGTTCCTGCTTGCCCACAATCAGCTCTGTTGCAGCAACCATTTCGCGGGCAAGGTTGAAATGCGCCACAACAATGATCCCTATCATCGCCCCTCCCTCTCTATATCCCGATGGATCGAGGACATCTTATAACCCATAGCGCGCAGGTTGTGTTCGAGCTCAGCCACTACGGACACGGACCTGTGCCGTCCGCCGGTACATCCTATGCCGACGGTAAGGTAGCTCTTTCCTTCCTTTTCAAAAAGCGGCAGCAGGTACATGAGAAAATCAAGCAACATGGGAAAGAACTTACCATAAATCTCGTTGGACTTTACATACCCTATCACATCAGGCTCCAGGCCCGATTTTTCCCTCAACCCCTTGACAAAGAACGGGTTCGGCAGGAAGCGTACGTCGAGAACAATATCGGCCTCCAGCGGAATACCGTACGCGTAGCCGAAAGAGACGAGGTTGATGTTCATCCTTTTCTCGTCCTGACCGTAAGCCCTGAGTACCAGGTTTCGCAGCCCGTGTGTGGTGTACTGGGAGGTATCGACCACATTGTCTGCCATCTCCTTTATCCAGTTCACCTGTTCCCGTTCAGTTTGCAATGCATCCTTGATATTTGACTCGGCGTACAGCGGATGAGCCCTTCTGGTCTCAGTGAATCTGCGAAGGAGCGTCTCGTCGCTGCTTTCTAGAAAGACCAACTCTGCCTGAAACTTCTCTTTGACGCTCCTGAGCACCTCTCTTCCCTCTTCAAAAAACTCCCTCTCCCGTATGTCTATAACAAAGCCACAGCGGGCTATTCGCTCACCCGCCAATTCGTATACCTCAAGAAATTTAGAGAGAAGAAAGAGCGGGAAATTGTCCACGCAGAAAAATCCGGTATCCTCGAGCGCTTTAAGAAAGGTCGTTTTGCCCGATCCAGAAATCCCGCTGACTATAACTACCTTCACGGTTTGTCCTTCCTCTGCATGGAGTCGAGTATTTTTTCATCAAGGTCCCTGGCGGTATGAACTCCCCCCATCTTCAGCACATGATTCCTGCAGGCGAGCTCAACTATTGTGGATGCGTTTCTGCCAGGACTCACAGGAATTCTCACTAGAGGGAGGTCTATGCCGAGCAATCTGTATTTCTCATCCTTGAGACCGATCCTCTCATATTCCATTGTCTTGTCCCAATCAACAAGCTCAACGACAAGCTCGATCTTTGTCCTGTCGCGAACGGCCGACACGCCAAAAAGGTGCCGTATATCCACGATACCCACGCCACGGACCTCGAGCAGGTTCTTTATCATTTCCGGAGCATCGCCAACCAGATCGAGCGCTGCCATTTTTTTTATCTGGATCGCATCGTCCGACACTAATCGGTGTCCACGCATGATCAATTCAAGTGCATTTTCACTTTTACCGATTCCGCTTCTTCCTATCATCAGTACGCCAACACCCATGATTTCCATGAGCACGCCGTGGATGACTGTGGAAGGGGCAAGTTCTTCCTCCAGGTATCTCATAATCCTGTCGATGAACGTAGAGCTCACAAGCTTTGTCCGGAGAAGGGGAATCCTCCTCTCATCCGCTTCGCGGAGCATCTCTTCCGGGACTTTGAGATTTCTGGTTACGATAAAGCAGACGACCTCTTGTCTGCAGAGCTCGCTGATAATCCTCCCTCTTTCTTCCGGACCAAGCTGCCTGAGAAATGAAATTTCAGTGTTTCCAAGGATCTGCACACGATGAGGATGGAGATAGACCATGAAGCCCGCGGCGATAAGGCCCAGCTTTTGTATTCTGGGATTGTATATCTTCTTGGAGAGGCCTTCCGAACCGGCTATGACTTCTAACTCAAATCCATATGCTTTGTTTTCGAGGAGCTCCTGGACCGTTATCCCCTTCATCCACTAAACTTCTTGTCCTCCTCCACGATGTCCTTGAACACCTGAGGAGCGTGCACCTCTTCCATCAGTTTCTTTCTGAAGGGGGCGTCCCTCACGATCCTGGAAATCCTTGACAACATCTTTAGATGCAAACCTGTGCTTGCTTCGGGCGCAAGGAGCAGAAAGAAGATATGCACCGGTTGGCCGTCAACGGCTCCAAAATCGATACCTTTCGCTGACCTCCCGAATGCGCAGAGAACGCTTTGCAAGTCCTTCATCTTCCCGTGGGGGATGGCCACCCCGTCACCTATGCCGGTACTCCCCAGTTTTTCACGGTCAAGAATTACTCTGACCCCTTCCTCCACGCTCTCTATCAGGCCCGTCTCCTTCAGTGATGAAACAAGCTCCGTCAAAACCTCTTCTTTTGTTTGCCCCTTGAGATCGGCTATAACACAGGTTTCCCTAAGGGCGTCACCTATATTCATGAAATTCTTCCTGCGGTCTCAATAAGGCCGTAATTACCGTCTTTCCGCTTGTACATGACGCAGACATTTCCTCGTTCGATACCTCGGAATATTATAAAATTGTTCCCCGATGCGGCCAGCTGCATTGCCGCCTCTTCCGGGTCCATGGGCTTTGCGTCAACCGGCTTCGTAACAAATATTTTCGCGCTTTCTTCCTCGGGCGCGGCGCCTACGAATTGAGGCTTCGCCTCCCTGTATCGCTTGATTTTTTCCCTGAAGCGCTTCAGCCTCACCTCGAGCTTGTCAACGATGCGATCGACCGCCGCATACATGTCATCCATCACTTCGTGGGCGTTGATGACCGCACCGTTGAGGGTAAACATCACATCAATCCTCTGCCTGTAGGTCCGCTCTATAGATAGCACCACATGAACATCGAGGGGAGTTTCGACGTACTTCTGAAGTCTCACCAACTTCTCCTCGACGTATCGTTTCAGGGTTTCATCAGGCGTAACGTGACGAAAACTTATGCTCAGATCCACGGCTCCTCCCCAGCAATTAAATAGATTCCGCGGTCAAATCTCCAATCCTGCACAGCCGTTACGAAGCATCCCCTCAATGCAAGGAGCACTTGCTGGCCGCCGGAATCTATCTGGCGATCTCAACCGACCGGGCACCCACAGCCGCAACGCGTCTGAAGGGTGAGGGGATGGCTCTGGCGGCCTTGCCGCGGGAGGGGGCGATGACGGCCCCCACAAGGGTACAATGCTATCAGACGAGGTACTACCTGTCAACTCAAATCAGTCCAGCCTTCTTCTCTCTCTTGACGACTGGATATGTAGCACTTCCCTGTATTTTGCTACTGTTCTCCGGGCTATTTTTATACTGTGTTGATTCTTCAAAAGGGCGACGATCTCCTCATCCTTGAGGGGATTTTTCCGATCCTCTTTGGATATGATCTCAGCGATCAGGTCCATGACGGCGTCCGTTGAAACAGCCTCTCCGTACTCGCTGCCCACGCCGGTGGTAAAAAAGAACTTCATCTCATATACCCCCGACGGGGTACCCATATACTTGTTCGTGGTTATTCTGCTGACGGTCGATTCATGGACTCCAATGTAGTGCGCAACATCCTTGAGTATCAGCGGTTTGAGGTAGCGTATGCCCTTCTCGAAGAATTCCGACTGAAAATCGACGATACTCTTGGAGACGAGGTAGAGTGTCTTCTGCCTCTGTTCCAGGCTCTTCATGAACCACTCGGCCTGTTTGATCTTTTTCTTGATGTAGTCGCGGGCGTCGCCGTTCAATTTCTCATCGCCGTGCATGCTCATGTAGTAACTGCTCATGCGCAGTTCTGGTATTCCATCATCGTTAAGAAGAACATCAAAGGTACCGTCTTCCGTTTTAACCACGTAGACGTCAGGTACCACATATATGGTCTGATCGCTCTCAAAATTGCGGCCAGGCTTAGGGTCAAAACTCTTGATCCTATCGAATACCTCCCTGATCTTCTCCATGGGGTGACCCGATTTCTTCGCGATCTCCTTTAAATCCATCTTACGGAAAAATTCGAAGTAGGAGTTCACCACCTCTTCAAAGACAGGGTCTTTCTCACCCTGCTCCCGGTATTGAATCAGAATACATTCTTTGAGGTCTCTGGCACCGACACCGGCCGGATCCAGCTTCTGCACCTTGAGAAGCACTCTTTCCAACGATTCGACCGGTACACCGGAGACTTCCGATATCTCATCCAGCGGGGAGGCAAGGTAGCCATTGTCGTTTATATTTTCAATGATCCACTCGCCCCAAAGACGTTCGTCGCTGCCGAAGTCGGAGACGCCAACCTGCCATCGCAGGTAATCGCGCAGGTCGCTTGCCTTCTTAACGATATTTTCGTAGTCGGGATAGTCCTTCTCTTCCCTGCCGAGAAAATCCTCAGACGGCGAGAATCTTTCCAGCCATTCTGCGATCTCCTCTTTCTTCTGGACCTCTTTTTCCTCCGCCGCAGCCGCCGGCTCTTCTTCAATCTCCAGGACAGGGTTTTCTTTGATCTCCTGCTCGATCGCCTCGATCAACTCCATCTGGGAGAGCTGAAGCAGCTTGATTGCCTGCTGGAGCTGTGGCGTCAATACCAACTGCTGGGCCAGCTTTTGAGTCTGCTTAAGTTCCAACATCTAAGTAAAATTCCTCTCCAAGATAAACCTCACGCACTACCTTGTTATTTACTATCTGAGACGGATCGCCTTCCAGGATTATTTTCCCCTCGCTCATGATGTAGGCCCGATCGCATATAGGCAAAGAATCTCTCACATTGTGATCGGAGAGCAGGACTCCTATCCCCCGTCTCTTCAGCCCGGTTACGACCCTCTTCAGGTCTGCAACAGAAATCGGGTCAATGCCGGAGAAAGGCTCATCCAGGAGTATGAAACGCGGAGTCAGCATCAGAGCCCGGGCCACTTCCAACCGCCGCCGTTCGCCACCCGATAAGAGGTCTGCATTGTTAGGGGCAAGGTGGTCCAGCTTGAAGGATTCCAGCAGCTCCTGGACCTTGTGCTCAATCACCTCGTGGTCCGCCTCATGGAATTCCATCACAGACTTGAGATTATCTGCGACGCTCAGTTTCTTGAAGATGGAAGGCTCCTGCGGCAAATACGTGATACCTTTTCTCGCCCTCATGAACATGGGGAGGGATGTGATCTCTTCATCGTCAAGGAGAGTCTTGCCCGCATCCGGCCTCAAAAAACCCACAACAGTATAAAAAGTGGTTGTCTTGCCAGCGCCGTTGGGTCCGAAGAGACCCACGATCTCACCTGTCTTGACGTCAAAGCTCACATCATTCACCACTCGCCTTGCGCCGAATGATTTTGAAAGCTCTTGAGCCTTAAGGATTGATTGCACGTTCACCGTTGTATTTTCATCTTCGGCCGCTCAACCGAAAATTTTCCAGACGAGAGGCTGTAAACGATCTTTTCGCCTTCCATATCCACCTTATCTCTGCTAACCCTCGGTGAATCTTCAAGCGTGACCTTGTCATCCTTAAAATAATATACTGCTCTGCCGCTTTTCGCAAGCGTGCCCTTTGCGTTGAGTACGACGTTGCCACGCGCATCCAGCTTGTCAACGGTATCTCCTGTGCTTGTTACATCTATCCTATCACAGAAAAGGGTCATATCTTCTCCCTTAACCGCGACACTGCCTTCAAATGTGTAGACGTTCTGTTTAACATCATAAGAAAAACGGTCCGACGAGAAGTTGAAACGACGTGTCTCCGTCTGGACCGTTCCACGTACGTCCTTCTCGATATGCACCACCTGCTTATCGGTATCCGCTACCATGCCAAGCCCCTGCATGGTCAATTTTTTCCCTTTCAGATCAACAGCGCTCCTGCTTGATACTCTTGAGCTTTTGAAATCAAAGTCCATACTCTTGCTCTTGACCGTATATTCATCCTTGTAGGTAATCTCCACGTCCTCCATTTTTCCCTTTTCGGCTTCCGTATCGAGATCCCCTTTACTGCCTTTGAACAATACAACGGTGTCGGGTCTCGGCTTGTAAGAACCATCGATATCCTCCAATTCCACTAGTGGTTTATCGATATATTTTCTTGCAACCTTAGCCCGCAGTTCCCAATCAACCGCACCCTTCTTTTCTCCTGAATAGCGTACATCGCGGAAAACGATTACCCGCTTCTCTTCTTCGACAACGTGCGTGATGGGTCGTTCCGGTCTCTTAACGAAAAAGTAGGCAGAATATAGAAGAATGCCGACTGCGAATCCGGAGGCGATATAGCCCGCTAGACTTCTTTGATTCATCTATCCTCATACGATCTTTGCCTTGAGCAGATCGTGAATATGGATGAGTCCCACAGGCCTCTTATCCGCAGGCCCCTCAAATACAAACAGGGACGTTATCGAAAACTCTTCCATTTTCTTCAAGGCATAGGCTGCCAGAGCATCTTTCTGGATTCCTTTGGGGTTGCGTGTCATCACGTCGCTGGCCTTCTTCTCCAGCATGTTATTGTACCGCTCCAGCGCCCTCCTCAAATCGCCATCGGTTATGATTCCCGATAGCTCCCCAGCTCCGTTGAACACGCCGCTTACGCCGAGTCGCTTGGAAGTTACCTCGAGAATAACGTGCCGCATCGTGGCGTCCTCGTGCACCATCGGCAATGCGTCACCCGTGTGCATCAGGTCCTCAACCTTGAGCAAAAGCCTGCGCCCCAAGCTTCCTCCCGGATGGAGCAGCGCGAAATCCTCCGCTCTGAAGTTCCTCTCTTTCATGAGTGCAACAGCGATTGCGTCACCCAGCGCCAGCGTCGCTGTTGTGCTGGAGGTAGGGACAATGTTGTAAGGACATGCCTCTTCCACCTTTACATCGAGCACATAATCGCCGTAACTCGCAATGGTTGATCCTGGGCAGCCTGTTATGACGAGCACCGGAACGTCCATTCTTTTTATCCATGGGAGCATCTTCACGACCTCTTCCGTCTCCCCACTGTATGAGATGATGAAGAAAACGTCTCCGTTCCGTATCATCCCCAAATCGCCATGCAAAGAATCCGCAGGGTGCAGAAAGATTGCCGGTATGCCGATGCTGGAAAAGGTTGAAGCTATTTTCTTTGCGATCAATCCTGACTTGCCGATGCCTGTAAAGACTACTCTTCCGCAGCACTTGTTTATGGTAGACACAACGTCATCAAAGCCCGGCCCGAGACGCTCCATCACCTGGAGGATCGCTTGGGCTTCTTTCTTCAGCACTTCCCTGCCGGCTTTCAACAATTCGCTGCTCATAGGGCGTCCTCTATCCTGCGCAGGGTGGCGAGCATGGCAGCCAATCCGTCGAGTTGGACGGAGTTGGCTCCATCACATCGAGCACGATCCGGCTCCTCATGCGCTTCCATGAAGATTGCGTCACAGCCCACCGCCACAGCAGCTCTCGCCAGAGGAAAAATGAACTGCCGTTCCCCTCCGGAAGCACCATGCGCTGCTCCCGGCATCTGCACGCTGTGGGTTGCGTCGAAGACTACGGGATATCCCAACTCTCTCATGACCGGGAGTGCCCTGAAGTCATTCACCAAGGTGTTGTAACCAAAGAAGGTGCCCCGCTCCGTGACAAGGATACGCTCGTTTCCGGTCGACTCTACCTTTTCGACTGCGTACCGTACTTCCGCAGGGGAAAGAAACTGCCCCTTCTTGATGTTCACTGCCCGGCGAGTCTCACCGCAGGCTACGAGCAGGTCAGTCTGTCTGGACAGCAGGGCCGGCACCTGGAGAATATCGACAACTTCCGCAGCAGCCCGCGCCTCATCGGGTGAATGGACATCCGTGAGAACGGGCACTTCCACCTGCTCCTTAACTTCTCCTAAAATCCGCAAACCCTCTTCCAGACCTGGGCCTCGAAAACTGGACACCGAGGTCCTGTTGGCTTTGTCATACGAGGACTTAAAGACAAAAGGAATCTGAAGTTCAGACGTGATCTTCCAGAGCCTTTCCGCAATCCTCAGGGTGGCCTCCCTGCCTTCTATCACGCAGGGCCCTCCTATGAAGACGAAAGGTCTTCTTCCAAAGATGATCGACCCGACTCTTACTTCTTTTTGCACTTTATTCTGTCCTGACGCTTTTTCAATGAAGCTTTTATGAATTCACGGAAGAGAGGGTGCGGTTTGAAGGGTTTCGATTTGAACTCCGGGTGGAACTGACAGCCAAGAAACCAGGGATGGCCCTTAAATTCGATAATCTCCACGAGCCTCTCGTCGGGTGATATACCCGTAATCTCCAATCCCCACTGCTCCAGTCTATCCCTGAAGACGAGATTGAATTCATACCTGTGGCGGTGCCGTTCATGAATCAGGTCCTGGCTGTAAGCCTTGTGGGCGTGGCTTCCGGGCTTGAGATTGCAGGGGTATGCGCCAAGACGCATCGTGCCGCCTTTGTCGGAGGCCACATCCCTTTTCTGCACCCGCTCATCGCGGTCAACCCACTCTTCCATCAGATAGATAACCGCATACGCTGTATTCTCGTCGAATTCCGTACTGTTCGCAGCTTTCAGCTTCGCAAGGTTTCTCGCGATCTCTATGACCGCAAGCTGCATGCCCAGACATATCCCGAAGAAGGGGATCTTCTTCTCCCTCGCGTAGTTGATAGCGTTTATTTTCCCTTCGATACCCCGTGATCCGAAGCCGCCCGGGACCAGCACCCCGTCAACGTCCGAGAGGTGTCTCAGCACATCCTTTTCCAGGTCTTCCGAATCCACGTATCTCAAATTCACCTTGCAGCCGTTGGCGATACCGCCGTGAGTAAGCGCTTCGTTAAGGCTCTTATAGGAGTCGGTCAGCTTCACATACTTTCCCACGACCGCTATTTCCACTTCTTTTTTCGGTTCTCTGACAGCATCGGAAATGGATTGCCATTTTGCGAGATCAGGCTTTTTGGACCATATATTGAGAAGCCTCGTAATTTTATCATCGAGGCCTTCGCGGTTGAACATGAGCGGCACTTCGTAAATATTGGCCACGTCTTTAGCGGTTATAACCGCATCTTTATCGACGTTACAGAAAAGTGCGATCTTATCTTTAAGGGCTGCGGGAAGAAATTCTTCGGTCCGGCAGAGGAGAATGTCCGGCTGGATACCTATCTCGCGCAGCTCCTTGACGCTGTGCTGCGTCGGCTTCGACTTCATTTCTCCGGCGGTCTTGATGAACGGAACGAGCGTGAGATGAATGAATAGCGAGTTCTCTTTTCCGAGGTCGTTGCGAAGCTGCCTGATTGCCTCCAGGAAAGGAAGGCTCTCGATATCGCCGACCGTGCCACCAATCTCTACCATAACGATATCGATCCCCTCATCCACATCGAGGATGCGCCTCTTGATTTCATCCGTGATGTGTGGAATCACCTGAACGGTTCCACCCAGGTACTCGCCCCGGCGCTCCTTCGATATGACCGAGTCATAGACCTGGCCTGTAGTAAAATTGCTCCTCTTCGAGACGACAGCTTCTGTGAAGCGCTCATAGTGTCCGAGGTCGAGGTCTGTCTCGGCACCGTCATCCGTGACAAAGACCTCCCCATGTTGAAAAGGGTTCATCGTCCCCGGATCCACGTTGATATATGGATCAAGCTTCTTCAAGGTGACCGTGAGGCCTCGTGCTTCCAGAAGAGCTCCAATCGAAGCCGAAGCCAGACCTTTGCCGAGAGAGGAAACAACACCGCCCGTGACGAATATGAATTTTTGTCTCATCATCTACCCCTTGAGAAAGCGCAAGATCATCTCTTCGCCCTTCATCGTGGTTAAGCTTGAATCCTCATGGTAGGCGTGCCCTGTACGGGCACCCTTATGAAGATTATTTTTTTCATAGATCACGAAAGGCACCGGGCAGGCATAGTGCGTCCGCAACGATATGGGCGTTGCATGGTCGGTAGTTAAAAGAAAACGCACATCACTGCCGGTGTTGGCAAGCAGATAGGCGAGGACTTCTTTGTCTATCCTTTCTATTGCCTTCGATTTTTCTTTCAGGCTGCCGCTGTGGGAGGCTTCGTCCGGTGCTTCAACATGCACGTAGACAATGTCATGACGTTCAAGAAGCGCGAGCGCTGCGCGAGCCTTCGCCCCGTAGTCGGTGTCCAGGTAACCCGTGGCTCCTTTGACGTGGGGCGTCTCAAAACCTATAAGAGAGCCGATCCCCTTTATGAGGTCTACGGCAGTAACAGCAGCGCCTCTTACCCCATACTTCTCCACATACAGTGGAAAGTAAGGTTTCTTACCCTGCCCCCAGAGCCAGATGCTGTTGGCCGGCTTAAGACCCTTGTCCTGCCTTCTCCTGTTCACCGGGTGGTCCTTGAGAAAAAGCTGCGAATCGCTCATAAGCTTGATGAGCGTTGAAGCCCCTTCTCCCTTGGGGAGGTAGTCGATCACTTCCTTGTCAAGAATGTCATGGGGAGGTGTGGTCTGCATCGACTCTTTGCCATTCTTCCATATCATGATATGCCGGTAACTCACACCAGGATAGAAGCGGAATTCATCCTTGCCTGCTCCATCCCCGATGGCACCCTGAAGATCGCGCACCAGTTCGGTAGCCTCTTCCGTTGAAATATGCCCTCCACTGTAATCACCCATGAGGACCCTGGTCGGACTCGCGTCCAGGTAGACCAGATTGCAGCGGAAGGCAATATCCGTCTCATTCATGGTCAGGCCCATGCCATATGCTTCTATGGGAGCCCTTCCCGTGTAATATTTCGCGGGGTCGTAACCGAAAATGGACATGCAAGCAACGTCGCTGCCGGAAGGAAAGCCGTCCGGGATAGTCACCACATTTCCGCAGAAGCCGTTCTGCGCCATGTAATCCATCGAAGGCTTGTCCGCTGTCATGAGTGGTGTCTTCCCGCCCAGTTCCTCCACCGGGAAATCAGCCATCCCATCGCCTATAACGACTATGTACTTCATACCATCGCCTCTATCACAAACCTCGTTACGGGTTACAAACAAGAGCTTGTTACGAGTTAAGTAAACCGCGCCGAAGGCGCGCTAACCCGCAACTCGTAACGAGCTATTTGCGCGGCAGCGCAAATAGCTCACAAGTCGCCTTCTTCTATGCGCATATGCACACTCGGCCCCCCAATAAAGGAAAGCCGATCTATCTTTTCTATTGCCAGTTTCAGACTCCCCTCAGAAGCTTCATAGGTAAGCATGACAATCGGGACATAATCATTTTCCATGCGCCTCTTTTGAATGACAGCCGCAATGCTGATACCATACTCACCGAGGATGCCGGAAATCTTGGAAAGCACTCCTGGCTGATCCTGCGCCTTGAATCTCACGTAGAACCGGCAGATCGATTCATCTCCCTTTTTGACGCGCCTACCGCCGCCGGTCAGGGTCGGTCCCTTCCTGGGACATTTTGCGGCCCTTCTGACGGCCATATCCACGATGTCGCCTACGACCGCGCTTCCTGTAGGATCAGCTCCCGCTCCTTTTCCATAGTAGAGGCTGGGACCGGCGTGGTCGCCCACCACGTAGACCGCATTAAAGACTCCGTTTACCGTGCTCATGGGATGGCGCAATGGCAGCATCGTCGGCTCAACGCGAGCCTCTATAGAATCGTCCTGCTCTTTGGCTATGGCAAGCAGTTTTATCTTGTAGCCAAATTCTCTGGCAAAGTCTATGTCGGTGGGTTCTATGCCGGAGACTCCCCTCGTCACTATTTGTCGCATACCTATAGAAACGCCGAAGGCAAGTCTCACGAGCACACAGAGCTTGTGCGCCGCATCGACTCCGGAGATATCGAGTGTTGGATCCTGTTCTGCAATCCCCAATCCCTGGGCCTCGCGCAGCGCCTGCTCGAAGCCAAGCCCTTCATCTGCCATTTTTGTGAGGATATAGTTACTCGTGCCGTTGAGAATCCCGAGAATAGACTCTATTCTGTTCCCCACGAGTCCGTCCCTTATAGCCCTAATGACCGGAATGGCGCCAGCCACCGATGCCTCAAAACCGATCTCTGTACCTGACGCTTCTGCAGCCGCAAAGAGCGCGTCACCCTTTTCTGCGAGCAGTGCTTTGTTGGCTGTCACCACCCACTTTCCCGCATTCAGCGCCTCCATAATAAAGTCGTAAGCCGGTCCCACACCGCCTATCAACTCCACACAGATATCAACTGCGGGATCATTAATCACCTCCCGCGCATCACGGACCACAGCAATGCCTTCTCCTTCGCATGGTCTGGAGCGTTCGGGATCGATCTCTGCGACTTTAACGACCCGCAGGTCAATCCCTGTTTTTTGCTGGATGAGACTTCCGTATTGTCTGAGGATATTGTAGGTACCCCGGCCGACGGTTCCGAGGCCTATGATGCCAACACCGATCATCTCTTCCGTGAGTTGAGCATCAGATTTCTAATGCCTTTCACTGCCTGTCTGATTCTGTGCTCATTCTCCACAAGAGCAAAGCGCACATATCCCTCGCCGCACTCACCAAAACCAATGCCCGGAGAGGCCGCAACCCTGGCTTCCTGCAGAAGCTTTTTGCAGAAATCCAGGGACCCCATTGCAGCGAACTCGTCAGGTATCTTCGCCCAGACGAACATTGTTCCCTTTGGCAGCGGCACGTGCCATCCGGCCCGGTTCAGTCCTGATATCAGGGTGTTTCTTCTCCTTCGATATTTTTCGACGATTTCGTGAACTATCTCATCGTCTGATTTAAGCGCTGTAATAGATGCGATTTGTATCGGCTGAAATACGCCATAATCCATGTAGCTTTTTATTTTTGAAAGAGCCGCAATCATTTTTCGATTGCCTACGGCGAATCCCACTCTCCAGCCCGGCATGCTGTAACTCTTGGAGAGTGAAAAGAACTCAACGCCTATCTCCTTCGCCCCCTTTACCTGTAGGAAGCTCGGGGCCTTGTAGCCGTCAAACACAAGATCGGCGTACGCCAGATCATGAATCACCATCATGTTGTGCTCTTTGGCAAAAGCGACCAGTTTCTCAAAGAAATCGAGGTCCACTACTTCCGTCGTTGGATTATTCGGAAAACTCACGATCAGCATCTTCGGCTGCGGCCACGTTGTCTTGATCGCCCAACTCAGACGTTCAATAAACTGATCCAACGGCAGAAGCGGCAAGGTCCTTAAATCTCCACCGGCGATCACCACAGAATACGTGTGAATGGGATACGTGGGCTCGGGCACGAAGACAACGTCACCCGCGTTGATCGTGGCAAGCACAAGATGACTGATGCCCTCTTTGGCCCCCATGGTCACGACCGCTTCTGTTTCCGGATCTACATCAACATGATACCGCCTCTTGTACCAGTCCGCGATCGCTACCCTCAGCTTGTAAATGCCTCTGCTGACTGAATACCGATGATTCCTGGGGTTCTTGGCGGCCTCCACGAGTTTTGCAACGATCTCCTTCGGCGTCTCAAGGTCCGGGTTACCCATTCCAAGGTCGATAATGTCCTCACCTTTTCGCCTGGCCTGGATGAGGAGGTCGCGTACAATGTTAAACGTGTACGGCGGAAGCCTGGAGATCCTGTAAAATTCTTCCATCGCATGAAATTACCATATGGAGCGCTGACAATCAATAGGGGCGACCCGCGGATGGGGGCGGCCCGCGGATCTTGAGCAGACCCTTGAAGTTCTATCCGTTTTCGCTCTAGCGCACTGCAGACTCAAATGCTATACTGAGCGTAGATGCTGCGAAGAAGCCTGGTCCCCCGTCGTGTCGCCTATGTTTTTTACCTCATACTTCTTATCATCGTCATCGGCACTGTAGGATTTAAATTAATAGGCGGAAGCAGGACAAGCTGGCTGGACGCCCTTTTCATGACCGCAACTACCATCACGACCGTCGGGTACGGCGACGTGATAGGGCTCGATGACAAACCGATCGGCAAGCTCTTCACTATCGTCTACGTCTTATTTTCAACCGGCGCTATCCTTTATGTTTTTACCGGCCTCGCCGCGTATATCATTGAAGGAGAGCTCAGAAAAGCGTTCAGGCAAAGGTCAATGCACAGGAGGATCTCAAAGATGAAGGACCACTACGTCGTGTGCGGTATAGGTATGGTAGGACTCTATATCGTGCATGAACTCTATCAGAGCAAATATCACCAGATCGCCGTGGACAACGACGAGGCAAAGGCAGAGGTCCTGAAAGCTCACAAGGTCAATATAGATCTTGTCGTCGGTGACGCGACAGAAAACGAAATCCTTGAACTGGCCATGGTGAAATACGCGAAAGGGCTTTTTGCCACAACCAACTCAGACAACGATAACGTGGTGATCTCCCTTACTGCCAAGCAGCTTAACCCAGAACTTCGCGTGATTGCCCGCTGCAATGATACCAAGAATATTGACAAAATACGGCGCGCCGGTGCTGATGCGGTTGTGGCCCTCAATTATATAGGGGGGCTGCGTATGGCTTCCGAAATGCTGCGACCCCACGTGGTGACATTGATAGACGCAATGTTAAGAGACAGATCGTCGGAAGTACGCGTGGAGGAGCTTGAGGTACCAAAAAACTCTCCCTATGTCGGCAAGTCTCTCGAGGAGGCCGATTTCAGGGCAATGGGCAATATTCTGATCATAGCCTTGCGTAAGGAACATGGAGAATGGATCTATAACCCCATGCCGAGCGCGCTGCTCGAAAAGAATATGCACATGATTTTCCTCGCCACATCCGAAGAACGCGACCTGCTGGAAAGCCTTATCACTGGCCGGCCGTCGCCTTGACACCGCCCGGGTGAAATGGTAGGTTTTTCCGCATGAAAGTAGCCATTTCAGGCAAGGGAGGCGTAGGAAAAACAACCCTGGCGGGCGTCATGTCGCGTATCCTTGCCGACAGGGGATTCAAGGTCCTTTCCATAGATGCGGATCCCGATTCCAACCTCGCAAGCGCTATCGGCATAGAACCAGCCAAACTGAAAGATGTCCAGCCTCTTGCGCAGATGAAAGAGTTCATCGAAGAGAGAACGGGTTCCAAGCGCGGCGCTTACGGTTCCTTCTTCAAGATGAATCCCAAAGTGGATGATATCCCGGAAAAGTTCTCCATTGCCAAAGATGGAGTCAGACTTCTGATCCTCGGGACAATACCGCAGGGGGGCGGCGGCTGCTTCTGTGGAGAGAATGTGTTACTCAAGAGTCTTCTTTCCCACCTCTTCGTGGAGCGGGACGAGTACGTGGTCGTCGACATGGAGGCCGGACTGGAGCACCTCGGGCGGGGCACTACCGCGTATATGGACGCCCTGATCGTCGTAGTTGAGCCGGGCCAGCGGAGCATGCAGACAGCCCGTCAGGTCAAGAGCCTGGCCGATGACCTCGGTGTCAGGCGAGTCTACATCGTAGGAAACAAGGTAACGGGCGAGCCTGACGCTGCGATGATAAAGGAGCACCTCGCAAGCCTTCCCTTCCTTGGTTACATCAGTCAGAACGAGAAGATCCTCGAAGCAGACAAACTGGGTGTTTCTCCTTATGATCTGGATGAAAGAATAAGGTCGGAGGTATCAAGCATCATCGAGGCCCTCTCGCAGCACATGACCAAAACGTGAGAAATGAGGAGAGTCCTTTCTTTCCTTAATCTCGTTGTCACGACGCTCATTCTTTCCTTTGTTGCCCTTTGTACTGTTCCCTTCGACAAAGGAGGGGCAACCATCCACAAAATAGCGCGTCTGTGGGCTCACATCTACCTGAGGATCGGGGGCATCACGGTTTCTGTGACCGGGCTCGATAGAGTTACGAATCCCCCCTATGTGTTCATGTGCAACCATCAAAGCGCACTCGACATACATGTGCTGCTTGCCTCCCTTCCCTTCTCGTTCAAGTTCGTCGCTAAGAGATCTCTCTTCCTGATCCCTGTGTTCGGATGGGCAATCAAGCGGGCCGGCTACATAAGCCTCGACAGGGACAATCCCAGGAGAGCGCTGAAGGCGATGGACGAAGCAGCTCAACGGATACAGAGTGGCACCAACATACTCGTCTTCCCCGAGGGCACGCGGAGCGTGGATGGCAAACTGCTCCCCTTTAAGAAGGGCGTCTTTTCTCTCGCTATGAAAGCGCGCGTGCCTATAGTGCCCGTGGGTATCTGCGGCACTTCTCTCCTTCAGCCTGAAGGATACCAGGTGCCGGTTCAAACGGGCACCGTTTCCATACACCTCGGTGAACCAATGTCTGTAGCCGGGCAAGGCGTCTCCTACAAAGCAGAAGTGGTGGACCAGGTGCGGGCTGCGATCGAACGGTTAACTGCATGTCAGAAGAACTGAAAAAAGAGATAATTGGCATAGGCTTGCTCGGGCTTTTTCTTTTTATTATGGCGAGCCTTGTCTCGTATCATCCTTTTGATCCGTCCATCAACACTATCTCCTCGGCTCCTGTCAAGAATCTATGCGGCAAAGCAGGCTCGTACACGTCGGATACGCTGATCCAACTCTTCGGCTTCATGAGCTATCTTCTTGCAGCATGCCTCCTCTTTTTTGCAGGCGTGCACATCAAGAAGAAGAGTCTTCCCCACCCGCTTCTTCTCGCCTCGGGGATCGTGCTCCTTTTCATCTCATTGTCGATGCTGCTGCAGGTCCTATTTGGAAAATTGCAGGTCAGAACGGTTTCAATACCTTTTTCCGGTCTGCTTGGGCTCCTCCTGGAGCGTACGCTGTTGAATGTGTTCAGCAGGTTCGGCAGCATTCTTATCTCGACCATCATGTTCGTCATATCCCTTTTTCTTATCGTGCAGGTTCCCCTGCTTTCGGTGCTCGAGAAGAGGATGGCGCGAAGAAAATCTGTCGAGCGCACCAAAGAAATCAAGGTAGTGGAAGAGCCGAAGCCGCCACCACCTCCCAAAGAGGATCGAAAGCAGCAGATCCAGGAGACCTTTGAATTCGTCAAGGACATAGGACCGTACAAGCTGCCGTCTGTCTCGCTTCTTGATACCGTTGAGAAAAGGGAAATGAAGGTCGACAGGGAGTCCATCCAGGCAAACGCACGCATCCTCGAAAAGAAATTGAAAGACTACGGGATAGATGGAAAAGTCACTGAGGTGCGACCGGGCCCCGTGGTGACGATGTATGAATTCGAGCCGGCTCCCGGGATAAAGGTGAGCAGAATATCAAACCTGTCGGACGATCTCGCTATGGCCTTGAGCGCGGTCTCTATAAGGATCGTGGCGCCCATCCCGGGGAAATCGGTGGTGGGCATAGAGATCCCGAACAAGGTTCGACAGACAGTCTATCTCCGCGAGATAATAGAATCTGATCTTTTTTCTGCCTCTAAGATGTTTCTTGCCCTTGCCCTCGGCAAGACGATCGCGGGCGAACCTTTTGTGGCAGAACTGACCAAGATGCCCCACCTGCTCGTTGCCGGTTCCACAGGCTCGGGCAAGAGCGTGTCGCTCAACTCAATGATCTGCAGCGTGCTCTTCAGGGCCACACCCATGGCTGTGCGGTTTCTCATGATAGACCTCAAGATGCTGGAACTCTCTTTTTACGAGGGCATCCCTCACCTTCTCCTCCCTGTGGTCACCACCGCGAAGAACGCGAAGACCGCGTTGCGCTGGCTCATCGACGAGATGGAGAGACGCTATGCGGTAATGGCCGAGCAGGGTGTTCGCAATATCGAAAAATACAATCAGAAAATGGGGCGGCAGGAAGCAGGCAGCATACCTTATATTGTGGTGGTTATCGACGAGCTTGCAGACCTGATGATGGTCTCGTCGAGAGAGGTCGAAGAGTATATAGCCCGTCTGGCGCAGATGGCGCGGGCGTCCGGCATACACCTGATTCTTGCGACGCAGCGGCCCTCCGTTGATGTGCTCACCGGTATCATCAAGGCTAATTTTCCAGCCCGGATTTCCTTTCAAGTCTCATCCAAGGTGGACTCCCGAACCATCCTCGATTCCAATGGCGCGGAGAGCCTGCTCGGATACGGGGACATGCTCTTTTTGAGCCCGGGGCTTGGCCGACTGCAGCGAATCCATGCGCCTTTCGTCTCAGAAGGCGAGATAAAAAGAATTGTGGAATTCCTGAAAACACAGGGAGCACCCGCGTATCATCACGAGATCCTCGAGGAGAAGGAGGAATCCGGCGCCGAAGATGAGATCGATGATGAGAAATACCAGGAAGCAGTCGACTTCGTTTCCGAACGGGGCGAAGCCTCCATCAGCATGATCCAGAGGCGATTTCGTATCGGTTATAACAGGGCTGCCCGCATTGTGGAACGCATGGAGCAGGAAGGCGTGGTTGGTCCTGCCACAGGCGTGAAGCCGAGAGAGGTACTCAAAAGAAAATGACAAGAACAGTTGCCAGTCCCCAGTCGACAGTTGACCGCCAAAGATCAGGATGGTGTCCCGTCCACGGGTCACCGTCAACCGTCAACCGTCAACCGTCAACCACTGGCGCGGCGATCGGTTTACTCGTGTGCCTGATTGCACTCTTTCAGGCCGCGCCTGTATGCGCTGATGCCATTGACACACTTAAGAAGACCTATGCAGGGATCCAGACAGTGGAGGCTCGTTTCAACCAGACGATAACGATAGCAACTCTGAAACGGGAAAGGGAATCAAAGGGCGAGTTCTACTACAAACGCGGCAAGGGGTTTCTCTGGAAATATACGAGCCCGAACAGGAAAGTATTTCTGTACGATGGTAAAGCTTTGTGGCAGGCAGATGAAGAGCAATCCTTCGTTATAAGGGAGAGAGTGGACAGGAATAAGGTGCAGGGGAGCTTCCTTGACCTTGTGGAAGATATATCGAAGCTGGATGATTATTTCACCATCCGGGAGGTGGCCCAGGATAAAGAGGGCTTCATGTTTCTCCTTGCCCCCAAGAAGGAGGGGATGCTCAAAGAGGCCCGCATATGGGCCGACGCCAAATACCTGGTCAGCAGGATCGAGATCACAGAGGTCACGGGAAATACCAATACCCTGTCGTTCTCGTCGGTAAAGGTCAACAAGCCCCTTGATGATGCTCTTTTCATCTTTAATCCCGGAAAAAAGGAAATCATGGAACGGTAATGGGTCTGGTAAAAGACGAGGCGATCATCCTCTCCACGAGGCTTTTCGGAGAATCGGACAAAATTGTCAGATTCTTCACCCTGTCTTCCGGCAAGGTTTCGGGTATTGCCAAGGGAGCAAAAAAAAGCCAGAAGAGATTCATGAATACACTGGAGCCGTTCAGCCAGGTGCTGATCGAGTACTTCGAAAAACCAACAAGCAACCTGGTGCGCATTGAGAACGCTGACCTGAGGGAGTCAAACGGCGGACTCGAATTGAACCTTAAACGAATCTGCGCGGCAAGCTTCTTCACCGAATTTGTCGACAAGCTCACGAAAGAGAAACAGCGAAACGGTCAGCTGTTTCAGACTCTCAAGAGAATCATCGACAGCCTCAAGACTGTTGAATTCACGGTGACCGATGTACTATATTATCAACTCCAGATGCTCCGCCATCTCGGATACATGCTCAATCTTTCAGCATGTGTCCATTGCGGAAAGACATTGTCGGACGGAGAAAAACTTTACTTCTCCAAAGAACGCGGCGGGACCCTCTGTACGGGGTGCGCGCGCTCGGTTCCACATCGCCAGTACCCGCAAGGCTTCATCCCGCGTATGCTTCATCTGACCGAGACCGGGATGGATTCAAGCTTTCCCGCGGAGGCGGCGGCCGGGTACCCGCGCGCGGGTGTCCCAGTATTTGACAGGATGGGAAGAGAGGTACTGGAGGATTTTGTTAAGTTTCATCTCGCCGTCGAGTTTAAGTCATACAGGCTTCTAAGAAGTGTTATTACTGGATAAGAGCGTGTATTTCCAAGACCTGATATTCGAACTTCAAAAATTCTGGGCCGCCAAAGGCTGCATCATTCAGCAGCCGTATGATCTGGAGGTCGGTGCGGGGACGTTCCATCCCGCTACCTTCCTAAGAGTATTAGGTCCCGAGCCCTGGAATGTTGCTTACGTGCAGCCGTCGCGACGCCCCACGGACGGGCGGTATGGTGAAAATCCAAACAGGCTGCAGCATTATTACCAATTCCAGGTCATCATGAAGCCCTCGCCCGCAGACATCCAGGATATGTACCTGGAGAGTTTGCGCTCTTTCGGCATTGATCCGTCGCTTCACGACATACGTTTTGTAGAGGATGACTGGGAATCACCGACTCTCGGCGCATGGGGATTGGGCTGGGAGGTCTGGCTGGACGGCATGGAGATAACGCAATTCACCTATTTCCAGCAGGTAGGCGGCATTGATCTGTCGCCGGTCAGCGTTGAAATCACCTATGGTACGGAGCGCATAGCCATGTACCTGCAGGACGTCGATAATGTTTTCAACATCAGGTGGAACAAGGATATTCTGTACGGGGACGTGCACCTCGAGACAGAGCGAGAGTTCTCTACATACAACTTCGAAGAGGCGGACAGCGACATGCTCAGGGCGCTCTTTGACCAGTACGAGGCTGAAAGCCGGAAGGTGAACCGCACGAGGGAACTGGCGCTGCCGGCTTACGATTTTTGCCTGAAGTGTTCACATGTGTTTAACCTGCTTGATGCGCGTGGGGCGTTGAGTGTTGCCGAGCGCACAAACTATATAGCCCGTGTCAGGAACCTTGCGAAACTTTGCGCAGAGCTGTACGTGAAGAAAAGAGAAGAGCTCGGCTACCCCCTGTTAGGACGAACAGCATCGTGAAACCTTTCCTTTTCGAGATAGGTGTGGAGGAACTTCCTGCCCGATTCATTCAGCCTGCCAAAGAAGGGTTGCTCAAAGCGTTGAATGAGAGCCTTGATGCGGCGCGCCTCGACCATGGCCCGATAACTATTTATGCGACACCGCGAAGAATAGCTGTCCTGGTCGATGACATGTCGGAGACCCAGCGGGATATCGTTACGATAAAGTATGGTCCGCCGGCAGCGAAAGCGTTTGACGGAGCGGGCAAGCCTCTGCCTGCAGCCACGGGTTTTGCTAAGTCACAAGGGGTGGATGTCTCGGAGCTGAAAATACGTAAGAAAGAGGCAAATGAGCTGATCTGCGTGGAAAAGATGGAGACAGGAAAGAGCAGCCTGGAGGTGCTTCCTGAATTACTCGGCGGGCTGATTGGACGGATACCTTTTCCCAAGAGGATGCGCTGGGGTGCGGGTGATTTCGAATTTGCCCGTCCTATCCAGTGGCTGCTCGCACTCCTGGGCACCACTGTAATTCCCTTCTCTATTGCTGGAATAACCAGCGGCAACACGTCACGCGGCCACCGCTTCCTCGCGAAGAGTCTGATTACAGTCCCCGATCCGCCCTGCTACCTGGAAGAACTCAAATCTGCTTACGTGATTGTCAATGAGCAAGAGAGACTCGCCATAATGATGGAGGGTATCCGTGCCGTCGAAGACAGTGCGAACGGCAAGGCGGTAACTGATGATGCACTCATTCAAGAGATTCTCTACATCACAGAATACCCATACGCTTTGATGGGCAGATTCGAAACGGAATACCTTGACCTCCCCAGAGCTGCACTGGTCAATGTGATGAAGGGTCATCAGCGTTACATACCCCTGCAGGGATCTGATGAAAAACTGCTGCCTGCCTTTATCTTCTTCGCGAATACCTTGCCCAGGGACCCAGAGCAGGTGATTCACGGCAATGAGAAGGTGCTGCGCGCACGCCTTGCTGACGCCCGTTTCTTTTTTCAAGAGGACAAGAAGATAAAACTGGAAACCCTCTACGAGAAGCTCTCCGCAGTGGTATTCCACGAACGCCTCGGGAGTTTAAAGGACAAATCAGAGAGGGTCAAGCAGATTGCTCTTTTTATCTGTGGAAAGACGGGTGTCGACTCGCAGGATGCGGCCAGGGCTTCTCTATTGCTGAAGGCGGATCTGCTCACCCACATGGTGGGCGAATTCCCGGAATTGCAGGGCATCATGGGCAGGATTTACGCTCTGGCGAATAAAGAAAAGGAAGGCGTTGCCCGGTCAATCGAGGAACATTATTATCCTGTCGGCGTGGGTGGCGCTCTGCCCGAATCAGAACTTGGAGTGGTCATGGCCCTTGCGGACAAGATGGACACGATGGCCGCCTTCTTCTCCGTCGGCATCACACCAACCGGCAATCTTGATCCGTTCGCCTTGAGAAGGCAGGCCCTAGGCGTGATCAGGATTCTCATCAGCCGCTCACTGCATCTCCCATTGCAGGAGTTGATCAGCATGGGGCATGACGCGGTAGAAGCAAAAGGCAAACTTGCGCTGGAGGCCGTGCGGCAGACACTGACGGACTTTATCCTGACACGCTTCAAATTCTCCATGATCGAAGAAGGCCACAACCAGGAATTCGTCAACAGCGTCCTGCCGACCACGGCAGACGACATCTATGATGGCTTCATGAGGCTCACTGCGCTCGAAACCCAGAAATCGATCGAGGATTTCGTCCGGCTCATGGTTGGATTCAAACGCGTCTACAACATCACAAAGAACCTAACGGATAGCGCAGATATCGAGAGCGGACTGCTGGCAGAAGGAGAAGAGCAGGATCTGTTCCGGCTTTACTCGGAAAAGCGCGAGCCCTTCCTCGCTGCGATGCGTGCCCGGGAATACGAGGCAGCCCTTGCCCTTCTCGTTGGTTTTAAGGAGACCATTGACCGGTATTTTGATAAGGTGTTCGTAATGGTGGATGACGAGCGCGTAAGATCGAATCGCCTTGCGCTACTGACTAAAATCAAAGACATGTTCCTGGTCTATGGTGATTTCTCGAAGATCCGGGTAGAAGAGATTTCCAGGGCGTCCAGCTAGAACATACATAATTCGGACACTCAACCTTAGACCTCATACTTTTCAGTAGCTTCAGACTTATGTCTATGGTCTAATGTCTGAGGCCGGGAGTTTCGGTGCCTGAATCGAAGAACTGAGAGAATAATAAGGAGGAGAAGATGGCCAAGTATGTCTACTTTTTCGGCGGAGGCGTTGCTGAAGGCAGTGACAAATTGCGCAACCTCGTCGGCGGCAAAGGCGCAGGTCTTGCCGACATGGTCAACCTCGGAATACCCGTCCCGCCCGGGTTTACCATTACTACAGAGGTGTGCACCATTTTTTACGAACGTAACCAGACTTTTCCTGAGGGACTGGACACGGAGGTTACCTCAAACCTGAAAAAGATTGAAGAGATCATGGGCATGAAATTCGGCGACCCGAAGAACCCGCTCCTTCTCTCCATCCGGTCGGGTGCGCGCGCCAGTATGCCGGGCATGATGGACACTGTGCTGAACCTCGGGCTTAATGAAGCCACGGTCAAAGGCCTTGCCGAACTCACGGGGAACGAATGGTTCGCGTACGACTGCTACCGGCGGTTCGTGGCCATGTACGGAGACGTCGTTCTGGGCTTGAAACCGGAAACCAAAGAAGAGCACGATCCCTTCGAAGAGATCATTGACGCAAAAAAGAAACAGAAGAAGATCAAGCTTGATACGGAATTTTCCGTTGATGATCTGAAAGACCTTGTAGCACGTTTCAAGGGGGCAATCCAGAAAAAGCTGGGTGTCACCTTTTCTGAAGACCCGATGGAGCAACTCTGGGGGGCCATCGGTGCTGTTTTCAAATCGTGGAACAATGCCCGCGCCATAGCATACCGCCAGTTGAACAACATCCCTGCATCGTGGGGCACAGCTGTCAACGTCCAGGCAATGGTTTTCGGCAACATAGGCATGGATTCGGGTACAGGTGTAGCCTTCACAAGAAACCCCGCCACGGGTGAAAACGTCTTCTATGGCGAGTACCTCCTCAATGCCCAGGGAGAGGATGTGGTGGCGGGCATCAGAACACCGCTTCCCATCAACAAGAAACAGAAGAAGGATGCGTCGGTGCGAAGCCTGGAAGAAGAGATGCCGGAATCCTACGCGGAACTGATGAAAATACGCGGCATTCTCGAGAAGAACTACAGGGACATGCAGGACATTGAATTTACGATTCAGAAAGGTAAACTCTGGATGCTCCAGACAAGGAGCGGCAAGCGCACCGCCTTCGCTGCGTTCAGGGCCGCCGTCGACATGGCAAAGGAAGGGCTCATCAGCAGAGAAGAGGCGCTGATGCGCATAGATCCCGATGGACTCAACCAGATTCTGCGCCCCATCTTCGATCCGAAGGAGAAAGAAAAAGCCCTTAAAGAGGGCCGGCTCGTGGCGAGAGGGCTCAATGCAGGTCCCGGCGCTGCTTCCGGCAAGGTGGTGTTTAATGCAGAGGATGCGGAAAGCTGGGCTGCCCGTAAAGAAGAGGTTATCCTCGTGAGAATCGAAACATCACCCGAGGACATCCGCGGGATGAACGCAGCCCAGGGTATCCTCACTGCCCGCGGCGGCATGACAAGCCACGCCGCTCTGGTAGCACGCCAGATGGGCAAGGTCTGCGTGGCAGGCGTGGGGGAACTGGATATCGACTACCGTAAGAAGACAATCAGCGTCAAAGGGAAAACGGTCAAGGAAGGCGATTATGTTTCCATCGACGGCACAACAGGCGAAGTATTCGTCGGACAGGTAAAGACCATTCCCTCGGAGGTTCTCAGGGTACTCGTAGACAAAACATTGAAACCTGAGGAATCTGAAGTGTACCAGTCCTTTGCTCTCGTGATGCAGTGGGCTGACGAAGCAAGAAAACTGGGCGTCTGGACCAACGCGGACCAGCCGGACCAGGCTGCACTGGCAGTCGCTTTTGGCGCGGAGGGGATTGGGCTCTGCCGGACCGAACACATGTTCTTTGAGGGCGAACGGATCGACGCCGTGCGCGAGATGATCGTCGCGGAGAGTATCGAAGGAAGAAAGAAAGCCCTCGCAAAGCTTCTACCCATGCAGAAGGAGGATTTTGCGGGCCTTTTCAAGGTAATGAAAGGCCTTCCTGTGACTATCCGCACGCTTGACCCGCCGCTGCACGAGTTCCTGCCGCACACCAAGAAGGAGATTAAAGAACTGGCGGAGAAGATGGGCATCAAAGCGAGCCGCCTTACATTAAAGATCGAAAGCCTCCACGAGGCAAATCCGATGCTCGGGCACAGGGGCTGCAGACTTGGCATAGTCTTTCCCGAGATCACAGAGATGCAGGCGCAGGCCATTTTCGAGGCTGCTTGCGAGGTTAAAAAATCGGGTGTCGACGTAAAGCCCGAGATTATGATCCCGCTGGTCGGTCACGTGAACGAGCTCAAACTCCAGAAGGATGTCGTCGACAAGGTAGCCATCGAGGTGACCAAGAAATATGGTGTCGACGTCCATTACACGGTTGGCACCATGATAGAGATACCGAGGGCTGTGGTCACGGCGGACGAGATTGCCGAAGTGGCCGAATTCTTTTCATTCGGCACGAACGATTTGACGCAGACCACCTTCGGCATGAGCCGGGACGATGCGGGAAAGTTTCTAAGATACTATGTGGATCACGACATTCTGGACTATGACCCGTTCCAGAGGCTTGACGAAGGCGGTGTAGGCAAGCTGGTAAAACTTGGCGTAGAGCTTGGAAGAAAAACTCGTCCGAACCTGAAGATAGGCATATGCGGGGAGCACGGCGGAGAGCCGAACTCGGTGAAATTCTGCCACAGAGCAGGCTTGAATTACGTCAGCTGCTCTCCTTTCAGGGTGACGCTGGCGCGCCTGGCAGCGGCGCAGGCAGCGATACAAGAAAAGAAAAGTTGAAAAACACGTTGCGAGTTGCGAGTTAAAAAAATGCGGTTACGGGTTTCGAGTTACGCTTTACGAGTTCAAGAAAGTCTGGGAGCGCATTAGAGAGCATTGATGGAGCGTTGCCTTGTTTTCAACTCGTAACTCGTAACAGGTTCTTGTTCATGCCTCGCAACTCGTGACACTCGCGGCGATACGATGAATATCTTACTTCACACTTGCTGCGGTCCATGCACCATATACCCGCTGCGTGTGCTGCACGAGCAGGGGCACGAGGTCTCGGGCTATTTTTTTAATCCCAACATTCACCCCTTCTCTGAATTCATAAAGCGCAGAGACACGCTTTTCACGTTTGCAAGAGACGTCTCCTTCCCGCTGATAATCGACGACAGTTACGAGCTGGATTCGTTCTTGAAAGGAGCTCTCGATTATGGCCTTGACCGCTGCCTCTTCTGCTACAGGACGCGATTGAGCAGGGTCTTCGCTCAGGCAAATGAGCGGGGCATCGACGCGGTGACAACAACACTCCTTTTCAGCAAGTACCAGAGGCACACTGATATCGCTGCTATTGCTACCGAACTTTCGGAAGAGTACGACGTGCCCTTCCTGTATGAGGACTTCAGGGTAGGCTGGCCAGAGGGAGTCGCAGAATCAAAGCGGTTGAACATGTATCGCCAGAACTATTGCGGATGTGTATTCAGCGAACTCGAAAGACACAAGAACAAAAAAAAGTGAGGGGCTGCAGACAGCCAGATCGGATTACGCCTTCTTCTCTTCTCCTGAGTTGTCTTTAGATGCGGGCGGCAATTTCTCATCGTCAGACATCGCTTTCTTAAAACCTTTTATCCCTTTTCCAATTGCTCCACCTACTTCTGGAAGCTTTCCGGCCCCAAAAACCAGAAGGGCGATTACGAGGATCACTACCAGTTCGGGCATCCCAAGACCAAACATTATCTCTCTCCTTTTTAAACAATAATGGTACTTTTAAGTATAACACAGGACGGCTTGTATTTAAATACGCACGCCCAATCCCCTTCCCATGCCCACATCCATGAGACGCATTACTCTTTCAGTTCAATCCATCACGGCGTCAAGATTTCTTTCCACACAAGGTGCGGGCGTTGACAACAGTCCTTAATCATTGTAGTTTGTTCCGTAGACCTTAAGCGACTATTTTGGGAGATACATAAGAAGAGATGCCGGGAATAGGCAGGACGCTCGTCATCCTCGGTGTAGTGCTCGTCATCATAGGATTAGGGTTCACGTATGCTGACAAGATCCCCTACCTAGGACGCCTGCCCGGCGACATTTTTGTCAAGAGAGAGAAATTCAGTTTTTATTTCCCTCTCACCACGAGTATCATCATCAGTATCATTCTGACCATACTCTTTTCCATATTCCGAAAATGACCAGCCCCGTCTATTGGATGCCTCAACCTTAACCCTGGTCGTTGCTTAACTGTCATCCGCTCTTCACTTTCTGTACTTCGCCACCCATGCGTCAAAATCCCAGTGCGCAAGGAACGTTCTTGCGGTAGTAGCGCCGTTTTCAAAGAGCGCCTGACTTTGTTCCCGGGTGATGCCAAAATCAGTCGTCTTGATCTCGATATCACTTCCTCTGAGGTTAATCACCGTCGGAATGCCTATAGTCCTGTCAAAATCGCCTTTTGAATTCGAAATGTGATAATTGTCATGGGCGTCCATCATGGTACCGCCAAGCGCCTTCAGAAAGGTTACCATACTGTTGATCGGGTTAGGGCTACCAGCTTTCAACTCCCGTTTGTCGGGCTCCATCAACTTGAAACCAAACGTGGGCCAAGGCGGCGCACTTGTTCCGTCGTCAAGAAGCCAGATCGGGTAATTGCTCAGTGCGCCTCCGTCCACTATGTAGTGATCAACCCCATCTTTGTCCCGCAATTTGACGGGCTCGAAGAATATCGGGATACTCATGCTCATACGCACTGCTCTCGAAATACTGAACTGGTCGGGATCCAACCCGAAGTAGGCAAGATCACGGGGCAGCACAAGCAGCTTTCTGTCACTGATGTCTGAAGCGATCGCCTGGAATTTGTACCTGTATTTTTCGTCAGGGTCATCTGTTTTTATCTGCCCAAAGGTCTTCTTGCCTTTTTTGACCAACAAACCTTCGTACCATGACTCGAAATACTTCCCTTCGTAAATGCCGTAGTCCAGCCCAATATTGATGCCTTTCCCTATCAAGCCAATTTCATCGAGCGGCCCTTCATCCTTGAACTTGTTGTAATCGAGCTTCTCCATTTCCTGCTCGATCTCGGCAGCGCTGTAGCCCACTGCCAGCAAACCAGCCACTATGGCGCCAGCAGAGGTACCGGCAAGATTCTGAAATTCATAGCCCGCCTTTTCAATCTCGGAAACGGCGCCCACGAGCCCAATTCCCTTAACCCCACCACCCTCGAATACAGCGTCCGCCTTTTTAGTCATGCGCATCCTCCTTCAGCGCTGCTCTGATTGCCGCGTCAGCACGTCGATCACGTCAGCTTTCATACACGTTCCCGTACCGCGGTCAGATCCCCATATTGGCCAGAGCCTGCGACACTCTGTTTACAAGACGCGTAAGATTTGGGTGAGATGTTTCCAGTTCCTTGACCGACCCTGACAGGCCATCCAGAGAGAGCTTGAGAAGATCAGGATTCTTCTCTTTTCTTGTAGCCTCATGTGCAGATGCCTGCGCAAAAGAGGTGATACTCTCCGCCTGCTCCGGATGCGTCTTTGAGAGCTCCCCGATCTCAGCCTTGAGGGTTGCCAGAAGGCCCAATAATTCGCTTCTGCTCTCATTGCTGACAGAGTCGCTTTCTCGTATCTTCGTTTCAATATTCTCGATCGTCTTCTGAATCATTAGCCACCCCTTTATCTATATTATGACTCTCGAAGCAAAATTGTAACAGAAAGTCTCATGGCGCACAAAGAAAACCAGCCGGAGAAGCGATCTCGAATCAATTCGCATTTGAGATGGACGACCCAGCCTTCAGCTGGGTACCCCGGGCGAGCCGAGGCCTTGGTTTGGCCGGGTACCCGCGAGCAACCCTCCGTCAAGCGGGGGCAATCAACATCCACGCGGGTGGCGGGAGCAAGAACAGGCTGAAGGGCAGCGAAGGTAGGCGACTCAAAGGCGAATTGATTTCAGAACCATTTCTTTCGCTTGAAGGCCCCCAGCATAATCAGCGTCACCACAACCATGACGAGCCAGAACAGAGGATAGCCCCATCGCCACTCGAGTTCTGGCATGTTCTTGAAGTTCATGCCGTAGACGCCGGCCAGAAATGTGAGAGGGATGAATATTGTTGCTATGATCGTGAGCACGGTCATGACCTGATTCAACTTGTTGCTCACGGTCGACATGTACAAATCAAGAGTCTCGGAGAGCATTTCACGGTACAGGTCAACAGTGTCCATGATCTGGAGTGTATGGTCATAGACGTCCCGCAGGTAAACGATCGTCGATTCCTTCACCAGCGCTGAATCGCGTTTTCCCAGCATGCTCACTGTCTCCCTCAGGGGCCATATCCAGCGGTGCACGAAGAGCATCTCTCGTTTCGAAGTCTGAATCTCGCGCAGGGTTGAGGGCTCAGGTTTGTCGAGGACCCGATCCGCCAGAACCTCTATGTTCTCTCCCAGCTTTTCCAGTACCGAGAAATAATTATCAACGACAATGTCCAGCAAACCGTACACCAGATAGTCCGGCCCGAGCTTGCGCAGCAGCCCTTTCCCAGAAAGCACACGTTCTCTCACAGGCTCGAACACCTGATTCTCAGCTTCCTGGAAGGAAATAACAAATGTCTGCCCAAGAACAAGGCTGATCTGCTCCTGGGTAACCTCCCTCCTGTCCACCCCGCAATAAAGCATCTTGAAGACAATGTAGAGGTAATCACCGTAATCTTCCATCTTTGAGCGCTGATCAGTGTTGAGAATATCTTCCACCACAAGGGGATGAAGCCCGAAACACTCGCCCAGAGCTTTCACTTTTTCCGTTTCATGGAGGCCTCTCACCCTTATCCACGTAACTGCAGGCTTTTCTTTCAAACCCGCACACTGCCCGCGAACATCCTCTATTTCATATTCGTGTACGCCGCTCTCATCATAATCCAGAACGCTTATCTTCTGGACATCCAGCTTCTGCTGTCCTATATGCACAAGCGTTCCCGGCGGCATGCCTATCTTTTTTGACCTGCTCACCAACCCCCTGTTCATCGCGGTTCACCCCGGAAGGCTTCATTCCGGACATCAGACACCAGACTCCTGACTTCAGAACCCGTTGCCTTGGTCTGACGTTCCAACTCCGATCCCATTACGATCGACCCCTCCTTCTCAAGTACCCATATTTCAGGAAGAGACCAATACACACCATGGACAGGCTCAGTATCTGTCCCATGGTGATGATGCCGAAGATGTAACCCACCTGCACATCAGGTTCCCTGAAGAACTCGCAGAACGTCCGGAAAAATCCATAGCATATGAGGAAGAGCGCGAACACATCCCCGTCCCGTTTCTTCTTGTCCTTATAAAACCAGAGAATCAAAAAAAGAAGGAGCCCTTCCAGAAAAGCCTCATAGAGCTGTGAAGGGTGCCTGGCCACCGGACCCCCTTCCGGAAAGATCATCGCCCAGGGCACGTCCGACGGTTTACCGTACAACTCTCCGTTGATGAAGTTCCCCAGTCGTCCCAGTCCTATGCCTACCGGGGCGGTCGGAATGATCAGATCGGCCGCTTTCCAGAAATCTATTTTTTTTCTTCTGATCCCAGCGTAGCCCGCGAGGAATGCTCCTATGAGGCCGCCATGAAAGGACATGCCTCCATGCCACAGCACGAAGATCTCAACAGGATGCTCCAGAAAAAATGGCAAATTGTAAAAGATCACGTATCCCAGCCGGGCGCCAACGAGAAGCCCGAGAATCAGGTAGAAATATAGGTCATCTATCTGGGCGCGTGTAACTGCCACGCTTCTGCGTCCGACCTGGTACAGCAAGAGCAAATACGAAAGGCCAAAACCGGCGACGTACATCATGCCGTACCATCTGACGGCAAGGGGTCCTATCTGGACGATAACCGGATCAATATGGGGATAAGGGATCACTCGAGGCCGCCCTGAGCCGTGAGCCGTGAGCCGTGAGCCGTCAAAATACCCTTAAATGCCATACTGCCTCAGAACGTGCCACAGATCTTCGGGGCTTGTGTAGACGAGCCCCGGAATCCCGTAAGAACGGGCTGCCTGAACATACGCATCGATGTCATCGATATACAGGACGTGAGCCCTGTCCACGTCTGTTTTTTCAAAGATTGCATCGTACATGCGCTTGGCGGGTTTTTTCGCGCCCACCTCAAATGAGAGTATCCATTCATCAAAAAGGTGAACAATCGGGAACCGCTCGATCACGTATGAGAAATGGAGTTCATTTGTATTGCTGAGCAGGAACAAGGGATAGCCCTTGCTTTTCAGGTACACAAGTACTTTATCTACTTCTGGATTGTCCCAGAAAATATTGTTCCATATCTCACTGAATTCCTCAAACTCCACTGCGAGGTCATAGCGCTTGCGAATGTCCAGGAAGAACTCCTCGGACGAAGAGAGTCCTTCCTCGTAGCGGTTTATTGCGCCGTTTTCCATGTCAAAAAGGTCATCGAAAATGGCGCTCTCTGGCAGACGTCCCTTGTTCCTGCACCTTTGCCACAGCTTTGACGCGATCTGCCGGTGTTCGAAGGGAAGAATTACTTTTCCCAAGTCAAACACGAAGAGTTCTATCATGAAGAAAAACCTTTACCGGATTGAGTGTATGATACAGGTTGCCCTGGTCGACGAGGTGTTGCCATCCGCATACGTGGAGAATGCGCTTACCATTGTAGCGGTGCGCCAAGGAAGCCAGTTTCTCTACTATATGCCTGTCGCGCGTGAGCATTTCGTCAGTATAAGCAAAAGCCCGCACACCCTTGTCGAAAAAAAGACGGGCGAGTGCTCTCTCTTTTGTGATCTCGTTTTCACGCGATGTTTGATCGCCCAACCACGTCCGCAGATTTCGCTCATCAATCAACTCCTGTACGTGCCAGAGATTGATCATAGAGAAGCGATCTACATCCAGCAGGTGGAGCGGCACTCCGGCACCGTCAGCGTAGCGTGAGGTTTCGGCATATTCGTAGGGAAGGTCAATGTAGTCAGAGAGTGCCTGAACTACTGCACGCGACTGCTCCACAGGGACTGCCATTTCTCTGATGAGTGCACCTACCCGTTTGCGGAGTTCGGGCCCGTGGACTTTTCTGAACAGCATGCCGTAGAGGGAGAACTCCAGGGTAATCACTTCGGGCTTGACGCGGTCGAGCCATCCCGAAAGGAGCAGACCGCCATCCTTATCCCGGTGGATGGTGCCGAGCATTACCAGCCTCGCCTGTACCAGTGTGTCTTCAATCAGATGGCTTCGTTGTCTGCGCCCTGTTTCACGCTGACGACCTTTGAGTACGCCTCTGTTCGCCACGGCTTGAGCGCCTCGTTCTATTATCGAATCCAAACCGGTACAAGGCACCTTGGCTGAGATCGGAGGGTGAAAATCGCTGCTTTGTTGTCGTTCCATATATGAGGCCCGTGCGGTCGACATTATACCACAAAAGCCTGAACCATCTTCGCAATCCGCCGCGGAGAAACAACGCGTCAGCAACGCACTTGATGTCCTGCTTTCATGCCTCTTGACGCTACCATTTTCCTCACGAACTGTGGTTTACTTAAACCCTATGACCTTGTGGAGCCTCTTCGCTGTGGGATTTATTCTGGGCCTGACAGGGGCAATGGCACCCGGCCCTCTCCTGACCGTCACCATAACTGAATCAGCGAAACGGGGCGGGCACGTGGGCCCGCTAGTGGTGCTGGGACACGGCGTGCTTGAGGTTATCTTACTGATTCTGATTGTGTTCGGTCTCGGCGGCCTGCTCGCTAATCCAACGTTGTACATGTCCTTCTCATTCTGCGGCGGCGTGGTCATGATATCCATGGGCATCGCTATCATGAAAAGCTTGCGCGGATATAGCCTCAATGCCGGCGACAATGGTTCTGTCAAAGGCCTACACCCTGTTTTCGCCGGCATCATCATAAGCCTCTCCAATCCATATTGGTTTATCTGGTGGCTCACCATCGGTCTCGGCTACGTCATGTTCGCAAGAGGCCTTGGCATAGCTGGCGTGGTTGCCTTTTTTGCAGGGCATATCAGTTCAGATCTGGCATGGTACAGCTTTGTCTCCTATAGCATTCACATGGGGAGGAGATACGTCAGCACTCCCATCATAAAAGGCGTACTTTTCGTATGCAGCCTCTTTCTTATCTTCTTGGGCTTCTTCTTCATCAACAAGGGATATCATTTTTTGACTCAGGGTTGAGACAACCTCTGCGGACAGAAACCCTTCCTTTCAACTCGCCGTCTTTCCCATGGTTGACATTAAGACCCAGGTGTCTTATAGTAACACGCTGTGAAACCATCAAGGAAAGTATTACTCGTTCTGACTTCGGCTGCGATGATACCCGCGCTTATCGTTACGGCAACGCATACGGTGAAGCACGTGCAAGCCCCTGACTCTCACGATGACAACACCATAGAGAACATTGTGGGCTACCTGCAAGAGCGCATGCCGGATGTGTCTGAAGAAAGGCTGCGGGAAATAGCAACTCACGTGTATGCTGAGTCGAAGAAGCACGGTCTCGATTACCGGCTCGTATTGGCCGTCATGAAAGTGGAGAGCAACTTCAAAGAGAATGCTGTATCTTCGAAAGGAGCCAGGGGATTGCTGCAGATCAAACCGTCTCTGGGTCGGGACATCGCGGAAACGCTTGGTGTCAACTGGAGCAGTGACCGCATTCTCCATGAACCGGAAAAGAACATCAAGTTTGGGGTTTACCAGCTCTCGCAGCTTATTGAGAATTTTGAGACCCTCTCCTGGGCGCTTTACGCATACAATAGCGGTCAGACGAAGGCGAGGGAACTTGCAACCAAACGTCAGAAGCCCAGCCTGCGCTTCGCAAAGGCGGTTCTGAGCGAGTACGAAAAAACCGTGAGCGTCCTCCCCGAAGCACAATAGACTTAAAGTGAGCGGTAAGCGGTGAGCAGTAGCGGTGAGCATCAATATACTGTTCATCGGAATAACCACAGACTCTGGCTGAACCTCCGAAAAACTGATATAATAAAGAGACTAACCAGTGAGCTGTGCGCAGTATGGAAGAGAACCCTCGCCATATACGAACTAGCTTCTGCAGATAAGCTTTCAAAAAATCTGGTAGACTAAGGGCTGTAGGTCGTGGTTTGACCGCTTACTGCGCACAGTTAACTGCTTACCCAAGGTCATGTATGTACCACGTTCCAGATAAAGGCACAATTTACATAACCGGAAGAATAGGTTCCTTTCTCTCCTTTTTTCTATCAACAATAGTAGACCGTAAGATCATCGTACTTTACGATGCCGACGATGAAGCCCTCCTTTTGAAGGAGGAGTTGGAGTTTTTTACCGGACGTGATGTACATTACTTCCCAACATACACTCAGCGTATTTTCGAAAAGGAAGACGATTCAAAACGCATAGCTTTCCTCCATCACCTGCTTACCGACAATTCCTTCATTGGTCTTTTTCCGTCAGAAGCCCTCTTTCATAGGCTCTTTCAGGCTGAATACCTCACACGGGGTAGTCGCGAAGTGGTCTTCGGCGACACGATCCTGCAGGAAGAGTTGATAACATTCCTTGAGTCTGCAGGATACGAGCCTGCATCGCTGGTCCGTGAACAGGGCGATTTTGCAAAACGGGGAGCAATAGTCGACATTTTTTCACCCTCTTCCGACAAACCCCTGAGGATAGAGTTTCTGGGCGATCAGGTCTACTCTATCAGGCACTTTGATCCTGCAAGCCAGAGGTCGCTCAAAGAGATCGAGCGATGCCTGCTTATACCCACCCGCTCATCAGAAGGAGATGCGACACTCCTCGATTACCTCCAGGAAGGAAGCGTCGTCGCACACAGGGAATTAGCCTCGCTGCTGAACAGCAACGCCGATACATCGCCTATCACCTCTCTTGAGGATCTGGAAACAAGATTTTCATTCTTTCTCAATATTGATACCTCAGGCATCAGAGGGAATGAAGATGGCCCCGTACTGGAGGCCGTCTCGAACGACGATCTAAGAATTGCATTTGAAGCAAGAAAGACGGAGATATTCAAGACCCTGGCTGAGAAGCTGAGGAGCGATTGGGCAGGCTTCTCCCACCTCTACATATTCGCAGTGCACAACCACCAAGCGGAACGATTGCAGGAGATTTTCAAAAACTACGATATAGCGCTGCCGGTACTCTCCTCCATGAGCCCGGCCACGAAAGAGAAAGAGTGGGGCATCGTTATCGGCCCGCTGAGACGTGGATTCCGGACAAATAGCATCATCCTGCTGACGGAAGAAGAGATCGTCGGACCAAAGAAAAGAGTTATAAAGAAAAAATGGGAAGGGGTCGACGAGTTCCTCAATTCATTTAAGGACCTGGCTGTAGGGGAGTATGTAGTCCACATCGAACATGGCATCGGCGTATACAGGGGCATTCGAAAACTTAAGGTCGGCGACTACGAGAAAGATTTCCTTCTCATCGAGTATCAGGATGACGACCGGCTCTACGTGCCGATCGATTCACTTGAGCTTGTACAGAAATACATCGGGGGTGAGAAAGCTCAGCCCAAGATCGACAAGCTGGGCTCAATGCGGTGGAAGTCCGCGAAGAGCAAGGTCAGGACGTACGTTGAAGACATAGCAAAGGAACTCATCCAGTTCTACGCAGAAAGGGAATTGGCGAAGGGACATGCGTATCCGCCGGAGGATGAAGTCTTCCGGGAGATGGAGGAACGATTCGAGTTCGAAGAAACGGAAGGGCAGCTGCGAGCCATTGAGGAAGTGCAGCGGGACCTCCAGCGGGAAAGGCCGATGGATCGCGTCGTCTGCGGTGATGTCGGCTTCGGCAAGACTGAAGTGGCGCTCAGGGCGGCTTTCAAGGTCGTGATGGACGGAAACCAGGCCGCGGTGCTTGTACCCACAACTGTCCTGGCACAGCAGCATTACAGCACGTTTGTGGAGCGGTTCAAAGATTACCCGATGATGATAGAAATGCTGAGCAGGTTCAGGTCAAAGGAGGAACAGGCACGCATCGTCGAGAGACTCAACAAAGGAGCCGTAGACGTAATTGTGGGCACCCACAGGCTGCTGCAGAAAGATATAACTTTCAAAGACCTCGGGCTCCTGATCATCGACGAGGAGCACCGCTTCGGCGTGAAGGCAAAGGAGAAGCTGAAATTCATCAAAAAGGATGTGGACGTACTCACGTTAAGCGCCACGCCCATCCCGAGGACGCTCCATATGGCCATTACCGGCATTAAAGACCTCAGCATCATAGATACGCCTCCTCTTGACCGACTGGCAGTCAAGACGTCGGTCGTGAAGTTTAATGACGAGCTGATTAAAAAGGCTGTCACAAACGAGCTGGCACGCGGTGGGCAGGTATTTTTCGTCCACAACGTCGTGCACAATATCGGCGTTGTCTGCGGGCACCTTGAGAAACTTCTTCCCGATGCAAAGATAGCAGTTGCGCACGGGCAGATGCGGGGAAGCGAGCTCGAAAGAATCATGCTGGGTTTCATAAACCGAAAGTACGATATCCTTCTCTCCACAAACATTATCGAATCAGGCCTCGACATCACCAACGTGAATACAATATTCATAAACAATGCCCACCGATTCGGGTTAGCCGACCTCTACCAGCTACGCGGCCGGGTCGGCCGGGGCAAACGACAAGCCTATGCGTATCTGCTCGTCCCCAAAGAAGAGGTACTAACGCGCGATTCCCTGCTTCGACTCAAGATCATCGAAGAGATGACCGAACTTGGGTCCGGGCTTAAGGTTGCCAACTACGATCTGGAGATACGGGGAACAGGGAATCTTCTCGGAAGAGAGCAATCGGGACATATCAATCTCATCGGCTTCGAGCTTTATGTGAAGATGATCGAAGACGCCGTAAAGGAGCTGAAAGAGGACGTGCACGAGGTAGAGGAATTCACGCCGGAGATCAATATTCCCATCAACGCATTCATTCCGGAAGAGTATATACCCGATGAGACCGGCAAGCTCCTTACCTATAAGAGGCTTTCGCGGATCAAGGATGAGATTGAGCTCGCTGAAATGGAGGAGGAGCTGAAAGACCGCTACGGTATCATTCCCGAACCTCTCGAGAATCTCCTGGAGATCATACAGTTGCGTATTTTTCTTGCGCGGATTCGTGTGAAAAGACTCGATTACTCTGGCAAAAGGATGGCCGTGCAGGTAACCGAATCTACACCGCTGCGCATGGAAAAACTGCTTAAGCTGGTCAAAGAAGACAAAGGCATGGTAAAGATCCTTCCGGACGGGAAAATAGTATTTCAAGCGGATGGCGGCCCGAGGGCCGTCATGGCCTCAGCCAGAAATATATTGATGAATATCACCACCTTATGATATAAAACTGGGACTCCACAGGTATATGGCATTTAATCAAATGAGGTGATTCCATGCGAAAATTCGTGCTTTTTTTCTGTTTTGCGCTGTTGCTGCTCGGGTGCTCAAAAAAGGAGGACGGCAAAGTCCTTGCCACGATTGATGGCGAAAAGATAACACTCGAGGAGTTCAATAAAGAGCTCGACAGAATTCCCGCGAACATGAAGATGCTCGTGCTAACGCAGAGCGGCAAGCAGAGCTTTCTGGACCGGTATATCGTAAAAAGACTCCTGATGGAAGAGGCAAAAAAAGAAAGTATCGAGAAGGATAAAGACTTTCAGGACAGGCTCTCCGACATAAAGGAACAGCTGCTCATCGAGTCTTTGCTCAAGAAAAAAATAGCCACCAACATCAATCCCTCGGAACAGGAACTGAAGGACTACTACGAAAAAAACAAAGATAAATTTAAGACGGGCCAGGAGGTCGATACGCGGCAGATTCTGGTTAAAACAGAAAAAGAGGCCAAAGAGATCCAGGCCAAACTGCAGAAGGGAGAGGACTTTGCGAATCTCGCCAAGACATACTCCATAGATCCGTCCGCCAAGGCCACCGGCGGGGCAATTGGTTTCCACGCTAAAGGCACATTGCTGCCCGAGTATGAGGCGGCAGCCGCAAAACTCACGAAGGTAGGCCAGATCAGCTCCCCTGTCAAGACCCAGCTTGGCTACCACATCATCCAACTGCAGGGAATAAAGCCGGCCGCATATACGCCATTCGATGAGGTGAAAGATTTTATCAAACAGAGGATCGTTCAGGAAAAACAGAATGATGTGCTCGAAAAATACGTATCCGACCTCAAATCAAAAGCAAAAATAACGATCAATGCGGACCTTCTCAAGAGTGATGCAGACAAGGCTGCCCCGGCCGGCAAGGTAGGAGAGGCCCCAGGCGCTGCTCCGGCTGCAAAACCTGAGGACGCTGCTTCCAAGAGCGAGCCTGCGCCCAAGCCAGAAGTTCCATCAAAGCCCGAACCGCCCGCAAAGGAAGAGCCGGGAACAAAGAAATGATACGAACAAGAAACATTCTTTCACTCATCCTCAGCGCGTTTACGCTTCTCTGCGCCTTTACTGTGCGCGGCGAGGTCATCGACAAGATTGTTGCCATTGTCAACGATGACATCGTCACCATGGGCGAGGTCCAGAAGTTTGTCCAGGTCGAAAAGCAAGGTGTATTCACCTCCGCCGACGAGTATTTCAGGGACATGGACATGAAAGACAAACTGGACGGTTTCATCGAGAATAAGCTTGTGCAGCAGCAGGCAAAGAAGATGAAACTGGATGTATCCGACAAAGAGGTGGAGTCGGTCGTTGACAGCATAAGAAAGCAAAACCTTATCACGGAAAAAGAGTTCAGGGAGCGCCTGGAAAAAGAGAACATCGATTACAAGAGTTTCGTGGAGGGAATCCGCAATAATCTTCTGAGGAGTCGCGTCCTGGGAAGGGCAGTAGGCACAACCGTGGTGGTGAGCGATGCAAGCGTGAAAGAGTATTATGACAAGAACCCGGATCAGTTCAGGTCAGAGGAGTTCCATCTGCAGCAGATATTCATCTCTTCACGAAGAGAGGACGCATCCACGAGAGCTCAGGCAGCATTCAATGAGCTGCAGCAAGAACAACCATTTGAAGCTGTCGCCAGGAAATATTCGGACGACCCGTCAGGTGTACGCGGCGGAGACATCGGGTTCGTTAAAAAAGAGGAACTGATACCACAGCTACTCCAGGCTATTACGCTCCTCATGCCGGGAACATCTTCTCACCCCATTGTGACGCCTTACGGCTATCACATCATAAAGCTGTTGGAGGTAAGGCAGGGTGAGGCTGTCCCGTTTGACGTCGTTAAAGATGCCATCAAGGCAAGAATCATAGCGCAGGAGACCCAGAAACGATACAGGGAGTATATCGGAAAGATCAGAGCCTCCTCTTACATTGAGGTCAAGATCTGAAAAGAGTAGCTGTCACGTTCGGTGACCCTGCGGGCATCGGCCCGGAAGTGATTCTGAAAGCCCTGCCTGACGTGTGCCGAAAAAGTATACCGGTTATCGTCGGCGACGTTCGGGTCATCCAACAACTCAAATCCGCATTTTTCAACGATCGCCATCTTCATTTCAAGCGTCTGGGTGAGGCTCGGGTAGGCGAGGCCGAATTAGTCGATGTAGGAGTGATAGCGGAAGACGTGCGGTTTGGCTCTGTTTCACCTTTGTACGGACACGCGGCTTACCGTTACATCACAGAGGCTCTGAAGCTTCTTTTTCTTAACGAGGTCTCCGCAGTAGTTACCTGTCCCATCAGCAAGGCAGCCATCAGCCTTGCCGGAATACCCTTTGTAGGTCACACGGAACTCCTCGCCCATTACGGCGGTGTGACGGATTATGTTATGATGATGGCCGCCGGGACCTTTCGCGTTTCGCTTGTGACGATACACGTCCCTCTGCGATCCGTGCCTGCGGCAATGACGGCAGAAAGGGTATTCAGGTGCATAGCTCTCACTGCGTGGTCGCTCAGAGACTATTTCCGGATCGAACTTCCCCGGATAAAAGTGTGCGGCCTGAATCCACATGCGGGCGAGCAGGGGGTTATAGGCAACGAGGAGGAGATGATTGCGGAGGCCGTGGCGCGAGCAAGGTCGTTCTCAATGAACGTTGAAGGACCCCTGCCTGCCGACACTCTCTTTCACAAGGTCGACTGCGATGCCTACATTGCCATGTATCACGACCAGGGGCTTATCCCCGTAAAGACGATGAATTTCGAGAGGACAGTCAATATCACTCTCGGCCTGCCCTTCATAAGAACATCGGTCGGACACGGAACAGGCTTTGACATAGCAGGAACCGGCAGGGCCGACCCCACCAGTTTCGTCGAAGCGTACAGAACCGCTGAGTCCATGCTGACCGCGAGAAAATGAGGACCTGATGGCACCAGATGATCAGCAACTGAGCCCTCTTCACCGATTCGTGCACAAGATAATCGGGGCGCCTAAGGACGTTGAAGACAGACACATCTGGCATAAAATATCCCTGATCCCGATTCTCGCGTGGATAGGCCTCGGCGCAGACGGCCTGTCCTCGTCCTCTTACGGTCCCGAAGAGGCTTTCAGGGCTCTCGGGCAGCACGCCTATCTTGCGATCATTTTGGCTTTGGCCACTGCGTTCACGGTATTCATCATATCGTACGCCTATGCGAGGATCATCGAACACTTCCCGCACGGAGGCGGCGGGTACATCGTCGCAACACACACCATCAGCGAAAGGGCGGGCGTCATCTCCGGTTGCGCACTGCTCGTAGACTATATGTTGACAATCACTGTTTCGCTGGCTTCATGCGGTGACGCATTATTCAGCTTCCTCCCCATCCATTATTACCACCTGAAAGTGCCGTTCGTAATCTTCCTCATAGCCCTGCTGGTCATGATAAATCTGAGAGGAGTAAAGGAATCCGTTACCTTTCTCGCTCCTATTTTTATAACCTTTATAGTGACTCACGCCATTCTAATCTTCTACGGCGTGTTCAGCCACACCGGGCAGATAGGCGCTGTAAGCCGGGAGTTTCACAACGACATTTCAAAGGATCTGGGCATAATCGGCGTAATGGGCGTTCTCGCAATTTTCCTTCGCGCGTTTTCGCTGGGTGGCGGTACCTACACCGGTATCGAGGCAGTATCTAACGGCATGCAGATCATGCGCGAGCCCAGGGTCCACACAGGCAAGAAAACGATGGTTTACATGGCGACTTCGCTCGCCTGCACTGCAGGCGGACTCCTGTTCTGCTATCTTTTGTGGAACGTTAAGCCTGCCGAAGGACGGACCATGAACGCCATACTCGCTGACACCATGTTTGGAGCCTGGCCGGGTGGCTACTTCCTTGCGCTTATCACCATCCTGTCTGAGGGCGCTCTCCTCGTCGTGGGTGCTCAAGCCGGGTTCATCGACGGGCCAAGAGTTATGGCCAATATGGCGGTCGACTCATGGTTTCCCCGACGCTTTGCAGCCCTGTCTGAACGACTCACCATGCAGAACGGCGTACTCCTCATGGGCATAGCGGCCCTTGTTCTGCTCATCTACACGCACGGTTCTGTATCGTCGCTTGTGGTCATGTACTCTATCAATGTCTTTCTCACGTTCTCGCTTTCGCAATTCGGTATGGTACGTTTCTACATTACAAACAGAAGCAGGGAGTCGAAATGGAAACAGCACATCATCGTTCACCTCATCGGATTGTTTCTGTGCCTCACTATCCTCATTGTCACCACGTACGAAAAATTTGAGGAGGGAGGTTGGCTCACCCTTCTCATCACTTCTGTCTTTATAACCCTCTGTTACCTTATTCGTAGCCATTACGTGAAAGTCAGAAACAGCGTAAAGAGGCTTGAGGAGATAGTTGAAGACATACCTACCACTGAGGTATATAACGACCAACCGCTTGATCCTAAGCAGATGACGGCGGTGCTCCTGGTAAGCGGCTTCAACGGCTTCGGCATTCACACGCTTCTCTCAATTGTGAGAAGCTTTCCCAACTTCTACAGGAACTACATCTTTGTTCAAGTCGCGGAGATTGACTCAGGATCATTCAAGGGTGTGCAGGAAGTTGAGGCGCTTAAGGAATCTGTGAAACGAGGACTCGAGAAATACGTTAAGATCACCCGCAAACACGGATTCCCGGCCGACTACCGGATGGACGTCGCGACTGACGTCGTGGAAGCCGCCACGCAGCTCTGTGAGTCCATTGTACGGGAATTTCCAAAGTCGACCGCATTTACAGGCAAACTGGTCTTTCGCCATGAGCGGTTACTCAGCAGGCTGCTGCACAACCAAACCGCGTTTGCTATCCAACGCCGCCTTCAGTGGGACGGGATTACGGCCGTGATTCTCCCGATCCGCGTAGATATGTAAGAACGGCTTTGCCTTCAAGCGCCTACCTTCGTTGCCCTTCAGTCTGTTCTTACTCCCACGTACCGTCAGGTACGCCTCCGTAGCCCAGACCTCGGAGCGCTTCGGTATCCATCTTGAATCCAAAGCCGTTCTACCGATCCATCGTCGGCATTATCGCTCTCTATCCTATTCACAACTGACGCTGGAACTGAATAGGTCACCGCTCACTACTGCTGACTGCTCACTGCTGACTGCTTACTGTCCTTAAGGAACAGCCTGAAACCCTTGCCTTGAGCATCTTCCACATAGTCGATAGAGACAACCGACGCGTTTTTTTGCACTGAGACTGCAGCTGGCTTCGACATCAGGAACTTTATTCCCTCGACTTCATAACTTTCATCGTTTTCTCTTGATTCATCCAGAATCAAGCCAAGCTTAGGGCCGCATCAGCCTCCTGTGTCAAACGTGACTCTCACCTTCTTGGTCCCTGCATCCGGTCCTGTAACCACCTCTTTGAACGCATCCGCTGCTCTCTTGGTTACCTCAATCATACCGCCCTCCTCTTACCACTTCGCCTCAAGTGTGCTACTGGTATCATTCAAGACCTTTTCCGGTCAGTATCTTCAATATTTCAATATAACGCGCCCTCGCTTTCTCGACAATCTCCGGCGGTAGCTCCGGTCCCGGAGACGTCTTATTCCAGTCCAGGGTGTTCAGGTAATCACGCACGATCTGCTTATCGTAACTTTCCTGGGGTTTCCCAGGCCTGTACTCTTTGGCCGACCAGAAGCGCGACGAATCCGGGGTAAGCATTTCGTCGATCACTTTGAGCTTTCCGTCAATAATGCCGAATTCAAACTTCGTGTCTGCTATCAGGATGCCTCTTTTCTCTGCTATCTCACTCGCTCTCTTGAAGATCCTGACACTCACGTCCCGCAGCTGTTCAGCAAGTGGCTGTCCTGCAAAGCGCACCAGATCGTCGAAGGACATGTTGGTGTCGTGACCCACTTCAGCCTTTGTACTCGGTGTAAAGATGGGCTCGGGGAGTTTCGCGGATTCCACGAGGTTTGGCGTAAGCGTTATCCCGCAGACACTACCTGACTCCTTGTAATCCTTCCAGCCTGAGCCGGTAAGGTACCCTCTCACCACGCACTCTGCGGGCACGGTCTTTGCTTTCTTCACCACCATGCTCCTGCCCTGCAGCTGATCACGATACTTCCGCAAAGCCTCAGGGTATTTATCCACGTCTGTTTCCACCAGGTGGTTTTCGATCACATCCCGCATCTCGTGAAACCAGAAGAGTGAGAGCTGAGTCAAGACCCTTCCTTTGTCCGGAATTGCCGTTGGCAGCACAACGTCAAAGGCTGAGATCCTGTCCGTGGCCACAATCAGCAGCTGCTCTCCGAGGTCATACACATCACGGACCTTTCCTCTACGGGGGGGAGAAAGAGAAGGGAACTGGGTCTGCGTTATAACCTTTTCCATGGCTGATCCTTTCAGCGATGTTTCAATTCGACTTCTCGAAGGCGCTCTTGGGAGCCCCGCACACGGGACAAACCCACGAGTCCGGCAGGCTTTCAAATGATGTACCGGGCTTCACTCCTGATGCAGGGTCACCCTCTGCAGGATCATACACATAACCGCAGATAGTGCACACATACTTGTCCATAGTCCCCCCTTTTTCTTCCGCCGGCTTTGCGGCTGTGATTTCCTCTTTCACATATGTAGGTGCGGTTTTAGGCGCTTTTCCACCCTTCATCCTATGGTAGTATTCATAGGTCATTGGCGAGCCCTGCTGCAGCACAGCGGCGTCCACAATCTTGCCGATAAAAATAGTATGCGTTCCAACATCCATACTACCGACGAGCTCGCATTCCAGATAGCTTATCGCATTCTCCAATACGACGGGCGCCTTGGTGACACCGAGCTTGTAATTCAGGCCCGCCAGCTTGTCGAGGTCACGACCCGACTTGAAACCAAATCGGCCGATGAACGACATCGGTGTCTCCTCCGGCAGAATCGACACTGAAAAGGCCTTTCCTGCCAGTATGTACTCGTGGGTTAGATTCTGTTTGTTGATACTCACCGAGACCGTGGGCGGTTCCGAGGTGATCTGAAACACGGTATTCACGATCTGCCCGTTAAGCTTTCCATCCTTTGCCGCACAAACCACATACATACCATAGCTGCACTTCTGTAGCGCCACTCTATCCATGAAGTCTGCTCCTCTCGTATCGACTAATAGAATTCCTCGAGCATTCCCTCCCCGCGGGGGAATAGAGATTTCTGTTTTACCAGCGGGGCCTCCCTTAGCACCGGCACCTTCTCCTCAAACAGCGGCCGCTGATGTTTGTAGAGCACGCCCAGGGGGATGCGTTCACCGAACTCCAGAGCTCTTTTGAAAGCCTCCAGGCGGTCATAAGGATCGTGCGACGCTTCAATAGGGTAACACCTCTTCCTGTACCAGTCGTACGTATTAATCTTGTTGAAGGTCACACATGGCTGCAAGATATCAACAATGGAGAAACCCTGATGATTGATCGATTCTTTCATCAGTTCCTTCAAATGATTGAGATCGCCTGCAAAACCTCGGGCCGCAAAGCTGCTGTCCATCGCAACTGCCAGCACCATAGGGTTGAACGGCTGCGACAGGGCGCCGAAGGGCTGTGTGCCTGAGGTTGTTCCTTCACTGCTCGTGGGTGACGCTTGCCCCTTGGTAAGGCCGTAAATCTGGTTGTCGTGGACAAAAAGTTTGACGTTGATGTTTCGTCTCATTGCATTCAGGAGATGATTTCCCCCTTCCCCATAGCAGTCGCCGTCACCGCAAAAGACAAAAACCGGCAAGGAATGATTCGCCAGCCTCACACCCGTAGCAACGGGCAGGCTTCTCCCATGAAGACCATTAAAGGTATTGCATCTGATGTAGTGGGGGAACTTCCCTGACTGGCCTATCCCGGAGACCACCATAAACTGGTGAGGTTCAAGGCCAAGCTCAAGTAGTGCCTCCTGGAAGGCTCTCCTGATAGAGAAATTACCGCAGCCCGGGCACCACGCGGGTGTCCGGCCCTCATAGTCCTGCAAGGTGGCCATCAATCTCTCCTGCCAGACTTTCAACGGTGAAGGGACGTCCATCATACTTCCGAACATGAGCATCAAACGCGTATCCTGTTTCTGATCGCATCAGGGCAGCAAATTTCCCCATAGCATTATGCTCAACGCAAATTGTCTTCTTCGCTCTTCTGAGGAGCGTCACGAAGTCGAACTTCTCCGTGCCCGGAAAAGGACAGAGCTCGCTGAAATGGAGCATGCCTACTTTGCGGCCCGCAAAACGTTCCGCAACCTCCCTCAACACTCCATACGTAGAACCCCAGCCGACCAGTACAACTTCCGGCGCATCGTGCCCATGAAACGACGGAGGCGCAATCTCGGCTCTCATAGCCGGCAATTTCTTGAGCACCCGCTTATTCACCATCTCGCGCCTCGTCTTCGCATCTTCTATAATGTGCCCCTCCTCGTCATGCTCATCGCTGTCGGTCACGACGAGATACGGCCCATCCCCTGGGATTGCAAAGGGCGATACCCCGCTATCGGTGAGCGCATGCCTTTTGTAGGATAGGGGATCCTGAAGCGCCTCGCCGCGCAGCCTGTAATCCACTTTCCGCAGCGTGTCAAGGTTGAGGGCTTCATACGACCAGGCGGAATCCGCAAGGTATTGGTCTGTCAGGATGAAAGCAGGAACCTGGTATTTCTCGGCGAGGTCGAAGGCTTTATTTGTCAGGCGGAGAGCCTCGTCGGCAGTACCCGGGGCGAAAATCAAGCGGGGAAATTCTCCGTGACCGGCGTAGAGCGCAAAAAGCAACTCTCCTTGTTCGGTGCGAGTAGGAAGTCCCGTTGCAGGTCCCGGTCTTTGGCCAAGCCCTATGACCACGGGCGTCTCGGTCATGCCTGCAAGCGAGAGCCCTTCTACCATCAACGAAAAACCTCCCCCTGAACTGGAGGTCATGCTCCTCACGCCTCCAAAGGAGGCGCCGAGCGCCATGTTGATGGCCGCTATCTCGTCCTCTGCCTGCTCAACAACTATACCGCACGCGAGTGCTTTACTGGCTATGAAATTGAAGATACCTGTCGATGGGGTCATGGGATATGCAGAGTAAAATTTACAGCCGGAGAGCACTGCGCCCAGGCCCACGGCTTCATTTCCGGTCATGAGCAATTTCTTTTGGCCCCGAGGAGGAAGTGTAAATGAGCAGCGGACACATTCCCGAAGGGCGAATTCGTGGCCGGCCCCAACAGAAGCGAGGTTTGCCTTGATGACCTCTGCATCTTTCTTCTTCAACTCGTCTTTAATCACATCCCGGGCGGTTCCGAGGTCCATGCCCAGCATGCCCAGCACTGCCCCCGTGGCGACCGTGTTCGCCATGATTTTGCTTCCACCCTGGCTCGTGGCCAGTTCCACAAACGGCACATCGAAAAATGAAGGCCTGTCAAATTTCTCCTTCAAAGCAGCTGCATCGTACACAACAATCCCGTCAGCAGAAATCTCCTTTTCATGGGCAAGGATACTCTGACGATCAAGCGCAACGAGGATGTCCACGACGTCCCGCGACGCGGCTATTTCTCGATCCGAAAGACGTATCTGGATAAAATTGTGCCCGCCACGAATGCGCGACTCGTAATCCTGGTGGCTGAAGACGAAGTATCCCGCCCTTATGAATATCTTTGACAGGATGGCGCCGATCGTGTCGACACCTTGCCCTGCTTCGCCGCCTATTTTTAACGTGTAATCCAAATATCCTCCGGAGATGTAACAGAGCTAGGTGCATGGACTTTGTCCGTGCACGCTAGAGTTTAAGCCTCCGACCGCGATCTTGTCAAGGCGGACTGCGCCAAAAGCTGGCTCGACCCCGCCCGGGGGATCTATCTTGCGAGCACGGCGACCGGGTACCCGCTTGCGGGTGATGGCTTTGCCGCCGGGTACCCACGACGTGGGTGGAGGCGACACGAGCCCCAGAAATGGACAAATACCGAGCCACAGTTTAGATTATTGCGGGATTTGACTCTATGCCTGAGCTGCGGGTTCATACATTTATCTTTCTTATCTCTCTCGTTCTCGGCGCAAGCGGAGTGCTCAAGGCGGCGAATCAAGAGTCGGTAGATTATTTCCTGAAGGTTTCTATTGATGTTCATTCGTCGACAATTAAAGGCGTCGCATCAATCAGGCTAAAGCAGGGAGATACTCTCCTCGTGGAGACCGGATCACTTCGGGTTCGCGATCTGCGTCTGGGAGGAAAACAGCTTAACCTGCCTGGGCATAAAGAAAGACTCTCCGTCGCTGCTTCGCGTCCCGGCCTTCTCCGTATAGAGTACGAAGCAGTTTTCAAACCCCGTATCCCGTCTACGCCCACACGAGACCTGGAATATACAAGCGTCATCGGCGAACAAGGGGTGTCCCTGACGGGGACATGGTATCCGCGCATAGACCGTTTGTGCCGCTATCACCTGAGCGCAAGGCTCCCGCAGGGTTTTGAGGCAGTTTCGGAAGCAGATGTCATCCGCAAGAGCCGGGAAGCAGGCAAAACAGTCTTCACCTTTCAATTTCCCTACCCCTTGGACCAGATCACCCTTGTGGGATCAGACCGCTACAAAGTGACAAAAGAGCGGCATGGACGCATTGATGTTTTTGCCTATTTCTTTGCTGCGGAATCGGACCTGGTACCTACCTACATGGAACAGACGCGCCGTTACCTTCAGCTGTATGAGGGGATGCTCGGCCCCTATCCCTACAAGAGATTTTCCGTTGTCGAGAATATACTTCCCACAGGTTTCTCCATGCCCACCTTTACCCTCCTCGGCCAGGATGTGGTGAGGCTGCCCTTTATCCCTGCAACGTCCCTCGGGCACGAGGTACTGCATCAATGGTTCGGAAATCTTGTCTACGTCGATTATGCCAAGGGGAACTGGGCGGAAGGATTGACTACATACCTGGCTGACCATCTTTTTGAAGAACAGAAAAACGCTGGTGCCTCTTACCGGAAAGACCTTCTCATTGACTATCAGAGTTACGTGAACAAAGGGAATGAATTTCCCCTTGCCGAGTTCAGGGGAAGAACCGATTACGCGTCAAAGGCCATCGGTTACGGCAAGGCCGCCATGCTGTTTCACATGCTGAAGAGAAGACTCGGGAACAACGTCTTCCTCAGCTCCTTGAGATACTTCGTCGCTACTCATTGCCATCGTCAAGCTTCGTGGGATGATCTGAGAAACTCGTTTGAAAAAGAGTCGGGGAAGGACCTGAGGGAGTATTTTGAGGAGTGGGTGCATGAAAAAGGTCTGCCGGACCTTACGCCGGAGGATACAGAGGCGGGCGGCAGAGAAGGCGGCTGGGAAACACGTGGCACGCTTGTTCAGTGGGAAAGGCCGTACAGTATCGATGTGCCGGTCACGTTGATCTCCAGCGAGGGAAGCAGTGCGAAAACGCTTTCTGTGGAAAAGAGGAGAACCGGCTTTGTCATGAGTTCTGCGACATTCCCCGATAGTTTATCCATGGACCCGGAGTATGACCTTGCACGAAAACTGGGCCGGCGTGAATTCCCACCAGTCATAGCGCGCCTGCTGGGCAGCGACAAGACCATAATCGTGCCTTCTCCGACAGGAAGTGCCATCTACGCCGACGTCGTTGACGCGTTTCTGCAGAGGGGCGCCCTGCTGGCAGGTAGCAGCTCTCTGACGGACGCAGCAATGACAGATGCAACCCTCCTTCTTCTTGGTGCCGACAATCCCGTTGCCCTGGGTCTCTTCGGCCCGATCAAACAAGAAGGTGGATTCAGCATCAGCGTGAAGGAAAATCCACTCAACCCTGCACGCGTCATAGCAGTGCTTTGTGCGGATTCGAAGGAGGAGGTGACGCTGGCCTTCAACAGGATTTTCCATTACGGCAGGTATAGTCGGCTGGCATTTCAGCAGGGGAGAAATATTGCACGAAGTGTTGAAGCAACCGAAAGCGGCATCAGGCGAGACGTTGTGGTGATTCCGCAACTGGATCATGCGACCCGTGAGGCACTGGAGCAGGTCATCAGGCACGCAGCCCAAAAAAAGATCGTCTACGTAGGCGAAGCGCACGATCATTTCGCCGATCATCTCGTCGAGCTTGAAATCATCAAAGGCATGCATCGATCGGGCCCCCCTGTTGCGATCGGCATGGAGATGTTTCCGAAATCGGCGCAGCCCGCGCTGGACGACTACGTCGCGGGCAGGATCGATGAACGGCAGTTTCTCAAGCAGAGCCGATATTTCACGGGGTGGGGGTTCGATTACAAACTCTACAGACCGATTCTCAACTACGCCCGCGCTCAAGGTATTCCTGTCGTGGCCCTCAATGCGGAGAAGGAACTGGTACGCAAGATTTACCGAGCGGGCCTGAACAGCCTCTCCCCGGAGGAAAAGAGTAAACTCCCCGCGAGTCTCGATTTTTCAGACAGGTCTTATGAAGAGAAACTAAAAAGCGTTTTCAAGGAGCACGAGGGCTGGGAAAAAGAGCGCTTTGAATTTTTTTATCAGGCACAGGTCCTCTGGGACGAGACTATGGCTGAGTCAATCGTGGCGTTCCTGGAAGCACACCCGGCTTATAAGATGGTGGTGCTTGCGGGGAGCGGGCATGTTGCCAATGGATCAGGGATACCACGCAGAGTCGCGCGCAGGTTGGCGTCCCCGTCAGCCATAGTGTTGATTGCATCCGACGTGGAAAAAGGGGCTGCGGATTATGTGGTGTCGCCAAAGGCAGTGGCCTTTGAGCCGGCGCCAAAGCTCATGGTCTTCTTGAAAGAAGAGAGCGGGAAAGTAATCATTCAGAGCTTTCCTGCAGATAGTATCTCTGAGAAAGCCGGAATGAAGCCGGGGGATGTGATCCTCGCCATCGACCGCGTGCCTGTGCGCTCAACAGATGATGCAAAGATAGAACTCCTTTCCCACAAGAAAGGGGATAAGGTAATCATTTCCGTGTTGCGCCATGAACCCTCAGGCGAGGAGAGGGAGATCCCTCTCGATCTCATCCTCTGACGAGCTTCTCGTTCAGGACAGGACTGCCACGTGTCTTGCAAAACACTGAGGATCGTCCGCAAGTATGTCCTCGCGTCCTTGTGATCGGGCATAGGCGTAGGCTATCGCCCTGCATCCCCTGCAATTAGCCCACCTGGGGCAGATGCCGCATGTTCCCTTGTACGCTTTTCTGTCACGGAGAAGATTGAGAACACTTGACCCTGCCCAGACTTCCCGCAATGAATCGGTTTGTATATTCCCGATGGCCACCGGCATCCGTCTGCACGGGGTGATCGTGCCGTCGGGCAGAAAAGTGAGTCCCGAGATACCTGCTGCGCAGCCACCTGTCGGCGTTGATCCGAGATCCTCTCCGTTACCGTCGTGCACTTGCGACGCAACAGGATCCCCTGTGATAACCTCAAGCCCGGGACGGCTTGTCGACAGTGCTCTTTCATACAGTCTCTTGACTTCATCCGCACCAAGCATTTCACTGGCAAGAGCCGTTCCCCGCCCCGAGGGCACCAGACGGGAGAAACCAAGCCTTTGCACGCCCGCGTGCGATGCCAGGTCTATGAGATCCATGAGGTAGATGGCATTTATCCTCGAAAGAGTGGCATTCAGAGTAACTGTCAGGCCGGCCTCGAGCAGATGACCCACACCGCGCATTGCCTTGCCGAAGCTCCCCTGACCTCTCACCTGATCGTGAATCTTCTCGGGCCCCTCGATACTGACCTGAACACCTCGGACCCTGAGCGCGGCAAGCTCAGAGGCGTTCGACGACGTGATCAAGGTTCCGTTTGTGAGTAAATAGATCTCACCGCGGCTCTTCCCTATCTCACTCAGTACATCATAAAGATCCGGGCGGAGAAAAGGTTCACCGCCGGTAATGTTGTAGCTCAGGGAAAACGAGAGATCGTACGCATCCTCCCATGCGTCAACCATTTCCTTCACGCCGGCTACGACGGGCTTTATTCCAGAAAAAGTCATCTCCTTTCCACAATTTCCAGATTGGTAACAGTGCGCGCATTTCAGATTACACCGTTCCGTCAGGTGCCACTGGACGAAGAAATCAAATGGTTGGCGTGTGGTCATCAGTTACCCTTGTCGCGCTTTCAGCGTCCCAGTTCCGGGGCGCATTACGGGATCGAAAAAAAAGGCAGATACGAAAAATAAACGGTCTTGGCGCCTACCCCTTCCGTACCTGCCTCGCTCGTTCGTTGCTGAACCAGCAACGTCTAACTCTTTCAGCTCTTTCACTTGTGGCATAGCGTTACAGGACGGTCTTTAGCGGCTTTCTTCATGGCGCCCCAGAACGCAGCCTCCTTCAACAATGTCTCCTTTTTCATCCCTCTTCACCTCCTTTCCGACGTAGGATATGGGCAACCCCACTTCAATGATAAGCAGCGATTCTATGGAAGTCAATCTCTATATTTCCGCACTGTCATTTTTCGGATATGGCGCATGTACACGCGCTCCGTCGTGAGGCGTTCTCTAGTACATTCCACCAACGCACGTTCAATCTGAACTGCTTCAAAAAAGCAGAAATCGTAGTATAATGCACCTATGGCGCTCCCAAAGAGAGAACTCGGTCACACCGGGGTCCAGGTGAGCATACTGGGTCTCGGCGGAGAAGGTATCCTTCGCACCTTCGGACGGGAGAAAGAGGCGCACCAGATGATCAACGCTGCCATTGATCTCGGCATCACCTACTTTGAGTCCGCCCGCGCGTACTCCGGAAGCGAGAGCTACTACGGCGGTGCGCTGCAAGACAGGAGAGAGGAGATCTTTCTCGCAAGCAAGTCTCACGCGCGAGACAAAGAAGGTGCTTTTGCCCATCTGAGGCAAACGCTCAACGCGATGAAGACAGACTACCTGGACCTGTGGCAGATTCACGATGTGAGAACAGAAGAGGAGATGGAGGAGATTTTCGGGCCGGATGGCGCGCTACAGGCTTTTGTCGAGGCCAAGAGAAATGGAGACGTGCGTTTCATAGGGATTACCGGACATTATGACCCGTCTGTTCTGAGACGCTGTCTTCAGAAGTTTCATTTTGATACGGTACTCATGCCGGTCAATGCGGCTGAGCCTCACGATCAGAGTTTCCTGACAGAGGTTATTCCCGTGGCAGTCGCCAAACATATGGGGATTATCGGTATGAAAGCCTATTTCCGGGGCCTTGCTCAGCGTATCCCCTGGTACTCGGGAATGGAACGCTTCTTTCGTTTCGCGCTGACTCAGCCTGTTACCTCTGTAGTTATCGGATGCGACAACCTCATGCAGCTATCAGACAATGCGGAAATGGCGAGAAAGTTTCTGCCTATGTCTGACAAGGAAATGACTGAACTGATAGATGCGCTTGCGCCGTTCGCGCGACAGCTCATGTACTACAAACCTTGAAGTTCTCTTGGTCCCGTAATCTCCTTCAGGGCAGCGTCTTCAAAAAGTCAGCCACATAAGGCCCCCATACGGCGCCCTGTGACTGGTTCTGGTGGCCTAAACTTTTTTCTTTAGGCGCAATCAGCACTGACGTGCCCTTCTTAACTTCTTTCATAGCGCGTTCCATTACGTTGAGTTCGGCGGGATTGAGCAAATCATCGCTGAAGTTGATGGCAAGCACTTTTGCTTTGATTTTGCCGAGATCAGGTTCAGGGTTATAATCGGCTGAGGCTTCCCAGCGATACAGAAAATCATTTGCGTCGAGGCGTTTTGCGCTCTGAACCATCTGATCATAATAAGCCAGGGCCTTCTCGCGAGTCGGCGCCAATTCCTGCAAGTGGGCTGCGCTGTCTATCATAATAGTGAAGACCGGGACCGCGAAGGCAAACCTGGTTGGAGGTTTCGTGTAATTCCCTTCTTGCCAGTCAGGGTCATTACGAATTGCTTCGATAATGACTCGCCTCCAGAGAAGGTTCCTCCCGGAGATTTCCACAGGCTGGCTCGTGAGGGCAACTACACCGTCCGTCATATCGGGATACCGCTCCGCCCAGAGCCAGGCGTGCATGCCGCCCATGGACGTGCCCAGCACGAGACGGAGATGTTTTATCCCGAGTCCTTCAGTCACAAGCCTGTATTGGGCATCTACCATGTCACGGTACCCGTAACTAGGGAACTTTGTTTTAAGCCCGTCACTCGGCTTGGCAGACCGGCCCAATCCTATGCCATCCACAAGGATGAGATAATATTTACCAGCATCCAACGACTGCCCTTCCCGGAAAAGAGTCTCGGTAAAGGAAGGCGCGAGCCAGTTTGCGCCCGTCCCTGTGGTGCCGTGCAACAGCAACACACCATTGGTTATAGCGCCCGACGAATCCCGTTTTGGAGTCCCTATGGTGGTATAGCCCAGTTTCAATTCCGGAAGCACGTCACCGCTTTGGAATTTGAAATCCCGCACAACGAACGCGCCTTCCTGCCGGTTCGGCAGTGCGCGCACTTCATCCGCCCCACCTGCAGACACAAC
>DATKNH010000072.1 GCA_035541455.1 Syntrophorhabdales bacterium | reverse complement strand
TCGTGTCAAAGGGTTCTTTGCCGGGATGATTCTTCGCAAAGGAAATATGGTCTGGAGGATGCCAGTCCTGTGTCGCCAGGACAAAAAAACCTTCTGACCTGAGAAGCCGCGTGGCAGCCTCAACAGACCTTACGTACAATTCATCCGATCCCGGCACTGCGAGCGATCCATGTTTCCACGTTGTGAAACAGCACTGCACATCGGTGACAATTGCAGCTCGTCTCTTGCCGGCGATATCCATGTTACCCCTCGTCTGCGCTTTCTGCCGTCCAATGATTAGCTTAAGTCTCTCCTCCCCTCCGTTCAAGGGTCCCTCCCGGGCCTGACCCACGCATCCCGTGCCTTCTGACAGCCACGCTGTTTGTTGTTGACATAATTTATCTTTATTTCATACACTCAAAAAAGCGTTACAGCGCTACGCTCTGAAAATGTGACAGAGACAGGGCTGAGCGGTGATCAAGAAAGGGGGAACAATTATGGACAGGAAGTTTCTCACGTTACATGACCAATACAGTTCGGGGCTGCTGGATCGTCGTGAATTCTTGAAGCGATTATCTGTTCTGGCAGGGGGCGTTGTCGCGGCTGATGCTCTGCTCTCCCTGTTTGAAGGACGAACCGCCGGAGCGCAAGTTATTCCCAAAGACGATCCTCGCCTTATTACCGAGTTGATCAAGTATCCCGGTGCAACGGGAGAAGTTACTGCCTATTTCGCGCGGCCAAAGGGGGATGCAAAGCTGCCGGGCGTTGTGGTCATCCATGAAAACAGAGGTCTCAATCCCCATATTCAGGACGTCACGCGGCGAGTTGCGGTTGAAGGTTTCATGGCGATGGCTCCAGATGCGTTGTCACCTGTCGGTGGAACCCCGCCAGACGAAAGCAAGGCCATAGAGGCGATAGGCAAACTGGATGAACATTCGACGATAAATAACTTTGTTGCTGCGGTCAAGTATCTGAAAACCCGTCCGCTCTCTAACGGGAAGGTGGGCGTGATCGGGTTCTGCTGGGGAGGAGGAATGGCTAACCAGCTTGCAGTTAACTCTCCTGATCTGGTTGCAGCTGTTCCGTACTATGGTAGACAGCCCGCATCCGACGCGGTCCCCAAGATCAAGGCATCTCTATTGCTTCATTATGCGGGTAACGATGAAGGCATCAACAAGGGCATAGCCGCGTACGAGTTGGCCCTGAAAAAGGCTAACGTGGACTACAAGCTCTTTATGTATGAAGGCGCTCAGCACGCCTTCAACAACGATACGAATGCAGCCCGCTACAACAAGGAGGCGGCCCAGCTCGCCTGGAGCCGGACAATTGCTTTTCTGAAGGAGAAGCTGAAAACCTAACCCCCTCTAGCGCTTGGAATTACAAAAGACGCCATTTCTGGCTCGGGCAATCTCGGGTTATCTGAGGCCGTGCGGACCTTTCTCGAGCGCAGCATTACCTGCCGCAGCATTTCTTGTATTTCAGTCCGCTTCCGCATGGGCATGGGTCATTGCGTCCTGCTTTCACTCTGCCCTCAGTTGGTGTGCCCCGTACCGATACTGGCCGTGATTCTTTCCCAGCGTCCTGCGTACGTGCCAGAGCGGCAAGCTGGTCAAGGAAAGGCCGGCAGTGCTTAAAGAATTGTTTGTAGCCCGCACAGAGGTAATTCAGACCATTCTCACCGTCCGGGGCCTTAAGAAACCGATCCTTCGGGCACCCGCCATTGCACATCGCAAGAACCTCGCACGTCCGGCACCAGCGCGGCAACTCGCGCGACTTACTCTGCCCAAATGCCCGTTGGGCTTGACTTTCGAGAAGCTCAACCAAGTGCGTCTCACGGATATTTCCCAGGCGGTGTTCTTGATCCACAAAGTGATCGCATGAAAAAAAATCGCCGTTGTGTTCGATGACCGGGAGATCACCGCACTCCTTCCGAAAGATACACAAGCTGTGTTCCTGCCCTAAGGCTTCGGCGGCTGCCTCATCAAATAGCTGCACATGCATGCGCCCGACATCCTCACTGATCCACTCGTCAAAGATACTGCAGAGAAAAGTCCCTAAGGCTTCGGCAGGAACGCTGCGGGAACTCACACTTGTTGCAGTGCCGGTCTCGCGCTCGACCAGCGGGAGAAATCCGATGTACCTGGCTCCGATATCTTTGAAAAAACGGTAAACCTCAATCGGGTGGGCTACGTTCTGCGCATGCACCACACACAGTACATCGCAAGGAACTCCGTGCTGTGTCAGAAGTGAAAATCCGCGCACCGCTCGCTCGTGGCTCGGCTCACCGGTTCTGCTGAGGCGGTACCGGTCATGCATCTCCTTCGGCCCGTCCAAACTGAGGCCCACGCCGAAATGTTCCGTAGCGAGAAAGCGGCACCAGTCCTCGTCCAGAAGAGTGCCGTTTGTCTGAATCCCATTAAAAACCAACAGATCAGGAGATTTGTGCTTGCGCTGCAACGCTACGATCTTGCGGAAGTACTCGATCCCGAGGAGCGTGGGTTCCCCTCCGTGCCATGAGAAGCCGACCCGTGTGCCGGGACAGGCTTCAATGTGCTGCACGATATAGGTTTCAAGGATATCGTCGGGCATACGAAAGACTTCGCCTTTTCCATACGCTTCCTGTTTGTTCAGGTAGTAGCAATACTGACAGTTCAGGTTGCAGGCTGCACCGATCGGCTTGGCAAAGACCTGAAAATCCCTCGACGCTTTGCTCACTGGCCGATCCTCAATGTCGAGTCCCATGTCTTAGTGATGCAGATCATCTTCGTGGAAGGAGTATAGGCGAACCGGCGTCGTGGGGTCAAGCAAGCAGGGCCAAGCGAGGGATAAGCGAGAATAAGGTTGCCTTTCTTTGCAGCGCAAAGTACTATGTCGGGAACAGCCTTCCCGTCAGCCTCGCTGACCGGATAATCAGGAGAATAAAGATGGACGACGCGCAGTATCTGGCAGAGTTGAAGCAGCGTTTACGTGAGAAACTGAAGTATACAAAGAAACTAATAGAGGAATACGAAGAGACGATGGACTACGCAAGTCATTGTAACCTTGTCGGTTTCGCAGAAGGGATCGAATTCACGCTCGAAGAAATAGAAGAGGCGATTAGAGGGAATAAAAGAGCAACAAGCGGATCAAGAGAGAGGAGCAGAAAAAAAAGTAAACGCTAAAAATCGATACCGATCTCTTTCTGTTGCCCTTGCTGGGCCGCAGCTTCGACCCTCTGCCTCATTCTCAGCTTCCTGTAACCTTCTTTTTTGCGGTACTCCACATAATGAATGATAGCAAGAGGGATACAGAGAAGGGTTGCCAGGAGCAGCGCCAGCACCATCCCTTTGGTCGTAATTATGGGTTTACCCAGTTCCGTCCAGAAAAAGCAGACACTGAAGAGGGCGAAGTTAAAGAGTGCCAGGCCGAGCAGCCATGCGAAAATTTTTCCTACCATCTCTCCCTCTCCCTGTCTGACTCCCACCGCGCAACAAGCGCTGCACAAACACCAACGCGTAAATCGTATCCGCAACCTCTCAAGGACATGATGATACACGGGTCTCCAAGCAAAAAGTGTGCCTAGGAGCTGCCTGTGTCTAAAGACGAGTTTTTTGCGAGGGCACGATTAGGCCTAGGAGGATTGTGTCAAAAATCTGATATCTGCCATTCTTCGTAATGGATTGCCTTCAGTTCCGATATGAAGCGCGATGGCTTCAGGATAACAAGTCCTATCTGCTTATCAAAAACGGTGAGCGGGTAGCAGAGATAGAGTTGATCCATGGCGCGCGTGCTTGCCACGTAAAAAAGCCTGCGCTCTTCCTCAAGCGCGCCCTCCTCCAGCGCCTTTGGATTGGGAAATCTACCTTCGGCGGCCCAGATTATGAAGACGACTTTCCACTCAAGGCCTTTTGCCTGGTGCACGGTGCTCAGCACGGCCCTTTCATCCTCATAGCCGGCAGAGACCACCTCTTCGCCGCTCACGCCCCCCATTAACGAGAGCTCACTCAAGAAAGAATCCAGTGACTGGTACTTTGTGGAAAAATTCATAAGCTGCGTCAGATCCTCAAGACGGGATTCATAATTGGGATAATTGAGCTTCAGGTAATCGGTGTACCCGTGTTCCAGTACAGCGGATATCATATCAGAGAGAGCTTCACGATCCTTAAGCCCCTCAAGCTCGGCGAAGAGTCTTGACCAGGAATCAAGAACATTCTGCGATATCTTCTTCAGCCGCTCTCCTATTTCCCTGGTTATAAAAAGGCGGATGGGATCGTCTGCATTCTTCAGGTACTCATAGGCCCGTTCTGCGGTTTTTTTCCCTATGTGCGGAGCCATCTTAAGTATGCGCTTCCAGGAAATCTCATCAGTCGGGTTAGCCAGCACCCGCATGTGCGCAACCACGTCTTTGATGTGCGCCTGCTCAAAAAAGCGCAGCCCGCTTCTCACCTCAAAAGGGATACCCCTCCGAGTCAGCTCCATCTGCAATTCCATGCAGTGATAGTGTGCCCGGTAGAGGACAGCCACCTCATCGAGAGGAACGCCCTCATCTCTGAGTTCCAGTATCCTCTGGGCCACGAATTCAGCCTGCTGCAGGACGTCGCGGGCGGGCGTGAGTACCGGCGTGGGACCGGGCCTCTTTACCGCTCTCAGTCTCTTTTCAAATTGATTCAGGTTATGCGCAATGGAATTGTTGGCGAGACCCAGTATTTCGGGCGTGCTCCTGTAATTCGTTTCGAGCTTAAATATTGTTGCCTCGGGGTAGCGACGCGGAAATTCGAGGATGTTCTGAAAGTTTGCCCCCCTGAATGAATAAATGCTCTGCGCGTCGTCTCCCACCACGGTTACGTTCCGGTTGATCAAGCCCATGAAGTCCACAATCTCTGCCTGTATTCTGTTCGTGTCCTGGTATTCATCGACGAGTATGTTGCTGAACGTCGAAGCGTAGAATTGGCGCAGAGATTCGTCCTCCTTCAGTATACTGTGCCAGAACACAAGGAGGTCATCAAAGTCCATTGCGTTCATGGCCCTCTTCTTCTCCTCATATCGCCTTGCCAGAAGCGTGATCTCCTCAAGAATATCTACGAAGTAAGGGAACCTCTCCCGGATCGCTTCTTCCAGCGACATCATCGTGTTGGCTGCATAACTGAATACTTCCTTCAACACGTTTCCCTTCGGGAATCGCCTCTCTTTACGGTCGATGTTCGCATCCCTTGTCACAACTTCTATCAGGTCCTTTGCGTCTTCGTTGTCAAGTATCGTGAAGTGACCGTGATAGCCTATCCTGCGAGCATTCTGGCGCAAAACCATGTTGCCTATGTGGTGGAAAGTACCACCCCAGATGTAACGCGTATCGATCTTTACGAGATGCTCGACCCTGTGAAGCATCTCCCTGGCTGCCTTGTTTGTAAATGTCAGGAGAAGGATGCTGTTGGGGGAGGCTCCCTTCTCGAGCAGACGGGCCACCCGGTATGTGACTACCCTTGTTTTGCCGCTTCCGGCACCTGCTATGACAAGTATGGGACCGGGTTCTGCGGTGACCACTTGGAGCTGCTCCTCATTCAGCTCTTTTTCATAGTCTATAAGCTGCTTGTAGGTTGATGTGTCGCGGTGAAGGCTGTAGCGTTTCATGAGCGCTAAAGTATGCTGTATGCAACAGGCACTGTCAAGAGACCGCGCCTTACTGCAATTCGCTGAGGATGCCCTTTTCTATGTAGATAGGACGGATGAGACTCCTGAAGACGGGCAGCCTGGAGAAAAAAAGGTAGGAAGAGAGAATGCAAATGATTCCGCCTATGGTGACTGCCCGGGGAGCCCCCACATTGTTGGCCAGAGCACCTATAATCAGGCTTCCAAAAGGCGTCATCCCCATGAATGCCATGGTGTAGAGACTCATCACCCTCCCTCGCTTGTCTTCCGGGCTTATGGTCTGGAGGATCGTGTTGGTCGAGGTTATGACGCTCATGAAACCAAAGCCCGTGCAGAGACTCAAGAGAAGAGAAAGCGACACATAGCGAGAAAGCGAGAATAAGAAAAGGGAAGACCCAAAAATAAAGCCGGCCAGGGCCACCAGCTTCCCCAGGCCGATAACAGATTTGCGCGATGCGAGGTAGACTGCACTGATGAGAGCCCCTACCCCTGACATCGCAACGAGAAAGCCGAGCGTGTGCGGGCCTCCAGCCAGCACATCCCTTGCAAAGACGGGCATCAGTACAGTATAGGGCATGCCCGCCAGAGAGAGGAGGGCAAGATTCATCAGCAAGTACCTGATGGGCTTGAACCCGAACCCGTATTCGAATCCCTCCTTCAAGCCGAGAAGAATCTTTTCCTTCCTCGGCTTTGCCGTGAGATGAGGCATCTTCATTGCGGCGAGAGCAGCGATCACCGCCATGAAGCTTAATGCGTTGAGGATGAAACAGACGCCTTCGCTGACAACGCTCAAAAGCAACCCTGCGATAGTCGGGCCTACAAGCCTCGCCCCATTAAACATCAATGAGTTGAGCGCTATCGCATTCCCGAGGTCCTCCTGCTTTTCGACCATATCACTGACGAGGGACTGCCTTGTCGGGACGTCGAATGCCGTGATAACACCCATGCAGATGCCGAGAACAAATATGTGCCAGATGACTATGTGGCCGGTGAGTGTCAGCAAGGCTAGGGTTGAGGCCTGAATAGCCGCCAGAGATTGGATCACTATGAGTAGGCGAAGGCGGTGCCACCTGTCTGCCAGCACTCCCCCGAGGGAGGTAAGCAGAAATGTCGGAAACTGTGTGGCAAAACTGACGAGCCCGAGAAGAAGCGCTGAGTCGGTGAGGCGGTAGACAAGCCAGCTCAGGGCTACCTGCTGCATCCAGGTGCCTACGAGAGATACACCCTGGCCTCCGAAGAAGAGTCGATAGTTACGATGGCGCAGAGCGCGCCCCATGAATTTAAAATCGGCCATGACTCGCTACCACATACCGACGGCCGTCCCTGGTCCAGAAATTCGCCGTGGAAATTTGTATGCAACAATCTGTATGCAAAAGATAGTATAAAACAATTGACAACAAAACGGGCACGCGTTAGCCTATGGCAGCAAAGTAAAACTTTCACAAACGCTCTGGAGGCACTATGTGGGAGAATCTTGACCTCAATAAGGTGGTGGATTACGCAAGGGATCCTTATGCCTCGATACGGGAATGGAAAAAATCGAGCGGGAAGAAAGTTGTGGGGAGCACGCTCGCAGACGTGCCTGAGGAAGTGATCTACGCGTTTGACGCGCTGCCTGTCACGCTCCTGGGTACACACCGCCCACTCAAAAAAGCGCCGAGCCTGCTGCCCGACAATGCCTGTTCTCTTGCCCGAAGCAACCTGGAGCTTGCGCTCAGTTATGAGACTGATCTCTTCGATGGATTTGTCATGCCGCAGGTTTGCGATACGACGCAGCACATGTGCGATATATGGAGAATTAACTTTCCTGACACGTACGTCGAGAATATTCTCCTGCCACGCCAGGTGGACCGCGAGAGCGCCCGTTACTGGGTAAAGAAAGAGACCGAACGGCTCATCTCCTCTCTCTGCAATTGGACGTGCAAAAATGTTACGGATGAGGACCTCAGACAGTCGATCCGGCTCCACAACGAGAACAAGAAACTTCTGAACGAACTTTACGACATAAAGAGAAAGGCTCCTGCAACGCTCTCCAATAAAGCACTCTTTTCCCTCATGAAGCTTTCCATGCAGGTGGATAAGAAAGAATTTAACCAGACCCTGAGGAACTTAAGGGACAGTCTTACCATTAAATTCGACCCCGGGTACACAGACGTAATTCTCACCGGCATCACCTGCGACCCCCTGGAGATCTTCGATCTTTTTGACGAGATCAAGCTCAACATCGTCGCAGATACTCTGGTCACCGGCAAGCGTTACCTTCAGGGCATGGTGGATGAGAGCCTGAACCCCATCGAAGGCATGACCGCGCGCCACTTCAAGCGGGGCTTTTACTCGCCCATCCACGACGACGTATTTAAGAACGTTAAAGCGCTTAAGGAACTCTACAAGCAGCACAATGCCAAGGCCGTAATTTATGTGCACATCGAGTTCTGCGAATCGGAAGAGTATGACCTTCCTGATTTGAAGAAGGCGATAAAGCAGGAAGGCATACCGTTCCACGTGCTGGTAACGGAGTATCAGACCCTGTCCCTCTCCCACGTGAGGACGAGGTTACAGGCCTTTTTTGAATCTCTTCACTAGCGAGCACTGCTCCCGAGAGGGGGAGGGCCGAGGTACCCGCCGTGCGGGTGGCGGCTTTGCCACTGAAGGGGGCGACGTCAGTCCCAATACTTGAAGGGGGGCACCCTATGAGCGATAAGCCGACGACCGAAAAGCCGAAATCCAAAGATCTCTCAAAAAAGATCACGAAAGAGTATATGGATGAAGCGTTCCACGCACACGACCTGGGAAAACTGGTAGGCTACACCACCGCGATTTCCCCGGTGGAGCTATTCGTTGCGCATGATATAGTCCCCATATACCCGGAGAATCATGCGGTGGCCTGCCTCACCTCACGCATGGGTACGGAGTTGTCCACAGCCACAGAGAACCTCGGCTATACCAGCCATCTCTGCGCGTATGCCCGCTCAGACCTGGGTTACAGAGAAACAGGAAAAACCGCTACCGGCGGCATTCCCGATCCCGACGTACTGATGGCCTGCAACGCCCAGTGCTTCACACTTACAAAATGGTTTCAGGTGCTGTCCAGGAGGCGGAACATTCCTATGTTCGTCTTCGACACTCCCGAATGGATCATAAATACAAAGGCACGGGAAGAGATCATCAAGTACTGCGTGATGGAGCTCAAAGAGCTGATCAACTGGATGGAAGGGATCACCAAGAAGAAGTTCGATTATGATCGCCTGAAAGAGGTAATGAAGTACTCGGCCCAGGCAAGCGTGCTGTACAAGAAATTTCTCGACATGGCCCAGTACAAACCCTCACCCATCAGCATTTTTGACGCGCTCATCGGGATGGCGATCACCGTTTACCGCAGAGGCACGCCTGAATGCGTCGACTACTACCAGACGCTCTGCGACGAGATACAGGAGAAAGTCGATAAGGGCATAGGCGTGCTACAAAACGAGAAATATCGCCTCTACTGGGAAAATCTTCCGGTCTGGTTCAAGTTCAGCGACCACGCAAAACTTCTCGGCTCCTATGGCGGCGTGATCCTTACGTCACTCTACGTTCACGCCTGGAGCTTCGATTTCGACCTCAACAAAGATCCTCTGGTGACGTTAGCCGAGAATTACCTTAATCGCTTTTCCAACTCGACCCTGGAAGACAGGGCGGACATGGCCATGGAGCTTTTCAAGAAATACGACATGAACGGCATGATCATGTTCATGAACCGCAGCTGCAAGGCTGTCTCCTTTGCCGTGCCGACACTCAAAGAGGTGCTCACCAAACGAACCGGGCTTCCGGCGCTCGTCTTCGAAAGCGATATGGGCGATCCCAGGTTTTACTCGGAAACGCAGATAAGGACGCGCATAGAGGCCTACTTCGAAACCCTCGACAGACTTCGCAGTTAGCCAGGCCGCCTTTCGCGCCTAACTTCGCCGCCCTTCAGCCTGTCCTACTCTGACGTACCACGAGGTACGCCTCCGTAGTCCAGGCATCGGCTCTCCTCGTTATGCATCAGAATCCGGCCTGGCTAATCGAGCCGATCGATTCCGAAATGGCTTCTTTCTCTCCGTGAGTTAGCGCGGGCCGCGAGGACTTTTTCGGAGCGAACATCGCGGGAAGCGCTGGGGACCCACAAGCGGAAACGAGTGTGGCGTAGCCCAGGCGACTGGCTCCGAGGCATTAGTACATAGTAAAGCGATAGTTTGCGAACTACGGCAGCGATGAGCCGTGCACAGGATTTCGCAATCGGAGCCTGAGCGAGGTGAAGAGCCCAGTGGGTCAGAGCTGGAGCGCTAGAGCGGATGTTCACCTCTTAGCCACGTGCTCCCGGTATCAATAACGTATTGGACTTCAAGAGAGATTTCTGTTTTCAGTCAGCTTTTTTCTGGTGACTACACGAACCTCCCGGTGCGGAAGGGCGAGGGGCATGCTCACCTTGAGGGCCTTCAATAAGTGTCGTGATGTTTCCCGTGGCCGTGGGATCTTGAGGCACGATGGATGGTTCTTCACGGTCATCTCTATCGAGCAGAGCGTCGACAAGTGCCTCAACCCTTCTTCGACCGTCACATCGAGCGGGGCCCAGGCCTCCCGAAGCGCCCGGAC
>DATKNH010000071.1 GCA_035541455.1 Syntrophorhabdales bacterium | reverse complement strand
AAGTATGAGCTGGTGCTGGACGGGGCCGAACACGGTGCGTTCACCGACCGCACCCCGCTCCGGGTGACCGGAAAACGCAAGCTCGACTACCATCAGGTCATCCTCTCGCTCAGCACGGCCTTCTGGGACGCCTGGCTGCGCCGTGACAGTGAGGCGAGGGCGTGGCTCGACGGCGAGGGTCCGCACGCTGTTCTGGAGAAGAATGATCGCTGGCAAAGAAAGTGACAGAACTCGATTGTTAATCACATTTTAATCTGCGGCTACCTGGATGGCCAACGAGAAATCTTACTCACCCATCCGTGCAGATGGAAATAGGAGCACTCATGGGAGGCTCCCTTTGAAGGTGGAGTGCGCAGCTTTTCTCGTGTAACAGATTTTCAAATTTGATTGAGAGGCGCTTTGGCACATTCAGGGCGTCGTGTCGGAGAGACGCTCCAGCTCACGTTACTTTTTGTGGTCAGCAGTTACATGCCCAGGTAGGCTTTGCGTACTCGCTCATCCGAGATCAATTCCCTGGAAGTGCCGCGCAGCACGATTTCGCCAAGCCTCATGATGTACCCTTCATCGCTCACTTCAAGGGCCAGTTCCGAGTTCTGCTCGGAGAGAAGCAGGCTCGTGCCTCGTTGCTTGATCTGCACTATTGAATCCATAACAGTTTCGCAGAGGATAGGGCTAAGACCCAGGGTAGGTTCATCCATCACCATCAGGCGCGGTCTGCTCATCAGCGCACGGCCTATGGCGGCCATCTGCTGCTCGCCTCCGCTCAAGGTGCCCGCCTGTTGTTTCAGCTTCTCCTTCAGGCGCGGGAAAATAGTGAGGACCTCTTCTATGTTCTGCTTCAGTTTCCGCCTATCTTTTTCCAGGTAGGCTCCCATTTCAAGGTTCTCCAGGACACCCATTTCCGGGAAGAGTCTCCTTTCCTCCGGGACATGAATGACCCCCCTGCGCACGATGTGGTGCGGCGGGAGGGAATCTATTCTCTGGCCGTCAAAGTATATTTCACCGCTGTTCAGCGGCACCAAACCACTGAGAGCCCTCAATGCGGTGCTCTTCCCGGCCCCGTTGGCACCGAGAAGGCACACCACTTTGCCGGCTTCGATCGTGATCGAAATCCCTTTGAGGACTTCCACGGAACCGTAGCTTACACTGATGTTACGGATCTCAAGAAGCACTTCTTGTCCCTTTCTTGCGTCCCAGGTATGCTTCAATGACCGCAGGGTTTTCGCTGATCTCCCTGGGTGTGCCCTCTGCAATCTTCTGCCCGAAGTTTATGACGATGATACGGTCGCAGAATGCCATCACCGCTTTCATGTGATGTTCTATGATAAAGATGCTTGTTCCCTGGGCGCGAAGGTTCCTGAGCCGATCCAACAGGCTCGCGATCTCTTCCTCGTTCATACCGGTCAGCGGTTCATCGAGCAACAGTATTTCAACGGGTGACATGATTACCTGCGCGATTCCCAGGAAGCGCTGGAGCCCAAGCGGAACGACATTCACCTGCCGCTCCTTCCATTCGGTCAACCCCATGAGCTTAAGGACTTCCAGGCCCCGCTGCAGCGCCTGCTTCTCCTCCTCCTGGTAAGAGGCAGTATTGAAGAGGGCCTGCCAGAAGCCTGTTTTGTGCTCCCGCACGTATCCGGCAAGCAGGCTCTCGAGCACGGTCTGGCCACGGAACAGAAGTGTTATCTGGAATGTCCTTCCGATGCCCTTTCTCGCAACCTGATCAGGCCTTAAGTGGTCAATGTTCTCGCCCTTGAACTTCACTATACCCTTGTCCGGCCGAAGATACCCGGTGATGAGATTGAAGATGGTGCTCTTGCCCGCGCCATTGGGTCCCACCAGACCTACGATCTCGCCGGGCCTTACGTTGAAATCGACCCCGCCGACTGCTACATTCCCACCAAAACTCTTGCTCAATCCCGCAACTTCAAGTAGTGACAACGTGCTTTGTCTCCTTCGTGCGACGGAATCGTTTGCGCAACCCCACCAAACCTTCCGGAAAAAAGAAGATCACGACTATCAACAGCAGCCCCATGATAAGCGACCTGGCACCGGCGAAATAGACCAGGTACTCGTCAAAGATGTTGTAGAGTATGGAACCGACCAAAGGCCCTACTACAATGGATCCTATTCCGCCGAGGATGGCAACTATCTGTGAGGTCAGGGAGTAATAAAACGTGTAGCCGTCAGGGCTCACTGCACCGAGATAGCCTCCCATGGCGGCTCCTGTAAGCCCTGTGAAGAAGGCGCTGATCACGTATGCCTGCACCCGGTATTTCATGAAGTATATGCCGAAGCTCTGGGCGAGATCGGGTGACGTGCCGATGTAGGAGTAGATCCTGCCGATGCGCGATCTCTCCATTCTCGCGTAAGTGAAACTTGCAATGCTGAGAATGAGGATGAAAAGATAGAGCCATCCTTGTTTCGTCGAGAAATTTATTCCGAGTATGCTGTTCGGGACAGGGAGGCCGAAGAGCCCTTCGCTCGAACCAAGGTAGTCGCTTGCCGCTATGGTGAGCCTCACTATTTCAGCAAAGACAAAACTTATCACGAGGAAGTAGAGCCCCTTCAATCGAAGAATGATGACTCCCACAATGAGTGCAACGATGCTGCACAGCGCGGCGGCCACGAGTAGTGCGAGCCAGAAGGAACAGCCGAACTTCAGCGTCAGCACGGCTGCCGTGTAACCGCCGATACAGAGAAAGACAGCTTGTCCTGCGCTGAAAATACCTGCTCTGAGCATGATCAGCCAGCTCATGCCCACTGTGCTCCAGATGGCCCAGAGTATACATATCTGCTGCCACCTGTTCGGGAGAAAGCCGAGGATGTAAGCGAGAGCTCCGAGCGCGATAATTGCCAAGGGCAACTTGAGGGCGATTCCAGTCTTCCCGAGACTCATTTCTCTTTTCCTTCAGCTTCCACGCGCGTTCCCATCAACCCGAGCGGCCTGAACAGGAGTATGAGCATGACCGTGCCGAAACTGAGCAGGTGATGGTACCTTCCTATGAACGATGCGCCGAAGCTGTCCGAAAGCCCGATGATAAAGGCTGCTATAAATGCACCTATGATGCTCCCCATGCCCCCGAGCGTGATAATCAGGATAGACGTGCAGAGAGCTGTGATTCCCACGAAGGGGGAGAGCGAGTACACGGCGGTGATCTGCACGCCGGCTATGACGGCCATGGCCGTGCCGATTCCCATGCTGAGGCTGGAAACCAGTTTCACATTGATCCCCATCAGCGAGGCAGCTTCCCTGTCCTGGGCGGTTGCCCTTATCGATTTTCCCATGCGTGTGTACTTGAGAAAGATAAACAACGCCGTTATAACACACAGTGCCGTGACAGCGACTGCGAGCCGTCCCATACTTACCACGGTTTTACCGATCATTGCCGTGCCTGCGACCATGGGAGGAAGACCCCTGATATCCGGTCCGAAGAGTATCGTAGCAAGACCTTCCAGCGCGAGGAGTACACCGCACATGCAGATGATAGAGGGTTCTATGCGGCCTCCCAATCTCCGGTATAGTTTTGCCTCCACAACCATGCCGATGGCTCCGACGAAGAGTATCGCCAGCAGGAGCGCTATCCCGTACGGCATGTGCGCCTTCTCCGAGAAGACGAGAAAAGCGTAGGCGCCGGCCATGTAGAAATTCCCGTGGGCCATATTCACCACACGCATGACGCTGATCGTGAGTGTGAGACCTGTGGCCAGGAGCACGTAATTCAACGAGAGAGTGATCCAGAATATGAAAATATCAAGCACAGTATTACCTTAAAAGCGCACGTGAGGTTGAGGTTAGGGCTAGGAAAAAGATGAAGCAGGTTGAGGTAAAGACAAACGCGAACCTAAGAAGATTACTTACAGTTCTGCTCTTTCTTAAACCTTCGCTCCTGCACTTTTCTCAACCTTTGTTTCAGTTCTTACCTAACCTGTATCTTCCTGTTACGGCACCGGCCAGCTGGGAACCGTCGCAACAGGCTTCTGCTCGCGGCCGGTTATCTTCGATATCATCACGGCATAATTGAGGATACGTTTGATACCGTAGGTCTTTTCGCCGCTGGCTGTGCTCGTCCCGTAGAAATGTTCTATAGGTTTGGTCTCCAGCGCCCTGACAATGTCCTCGGTCTTGACGCTGTTTGCGAGTTTGATGGCCGTCACATAGGCTGCCACCTGGTTGGCAAACCAGCCGAATGCGTCGCCGAAATTGAATTCCGTGCCGTGTTTATCTTTATACATCTTGCGGACGCGCAGCGACATCTCTTTGAACTTGGGCGAAGTCTTCGGGTAATCCCAGGGGCCGCATCCTGACGTGTAGACATACTGCGCAGCCTCGTAGCCCGTAATCTTGATGAATTCATTCACGTCGGTCAAATTGGGAACCGTAATAACAGGCACCTTGAGGCCCATCTCATACGACTGCTTTGCTATCATCGCCATATTGGGGGCAGTAGCAGATACAGCGAAGATCAAATCCGCCTTCTTGGGCAAGGCGGCGATCTTTGAGAGCCACGGTGTCATATCCTGGGCCGTTATAGGAAATATGGAATCGTACACCAGCTCGAGGCCGTATTTGTTCTGCCATTCCTGCTTCAGGTTGAGTATCGACTGCATCATGGAGCGGCCGTACGTGTCGTCCTTGCTTATGAGTGCGTACGTCTTGATGTTCGGCAGTGCACCCTTCTTCAGCGCAGGAATATACGTGTCCATGGTTTGAAGCTGAGGCCAACAAAGATCGAACATGGCCGGCGCTTTAGGGGTTACCACTTCGAAACCGGGCGCTTCTCTCACCGCGTGGATGACCGGTATGTTGGCCGCCGCGCCCTCACGGCCCATCACTGTCGCTATCGGCATCATCCAGCCCCCGACCACCACGTTGACTTTTTCAGTGTGAATAAGCCGGTCGCCCGATGCCTTTATACCGTCGGGGGTGGCCTTGTCGTCCGATTTTACGAAGACCAGTTTATACGCGGTATCTCCTACGACAATGCCCCCGTCTTCATTCAGGGCATCGATATAAAGTGAGGCTATTTCCGTTTCGGGGATTCCCCACGGCGACATAATTCCGCTCAAGGGGGCTGAGGCGCCTATTTTCAGTATAGCTGTTTTGGTTGCCTTTTTGGCCGGTTCCGCGCCGTGAGCCGCTGCACAGAGTACCATGATCGAAAGAGCCACCAAGCAGAAGCCATACCATGCTTTTCTCGCCTTCATACGGACCCCCGATTCAGTTTTTTTGAGGCGTGTGTCAGGCAAAAATTACACAATCGGGTAACCGAGTCAAGGAAAATCGAACTGATAGCAGCGCCTGCCCGTGGGAATCTATTTCCGGTATGCTTTGACTCTTGCTGTCGGCTCGGCTGCCCCTGATATGGGACAGAAATGGCGCTGGTCATGGCGGAGAAGGGCATTAGGATTTATTCCTTTTCCTTTGGCGATGGGCCTGCCCTTGGCCCAGCTTCCGAGGCCGACCGCAGCAACCACCCTCGGATGTATCAGCTCGGTTAATTTCACTCGTCCGGTCTGTGTGTCGCCGAAGCGATTCTCAAGACAGATGGTGTCACCATCTTTGATACCTTTTCTCTTCGCTGTTTCCACATTCATGGCTATGTTGTACGTGTAGGGATTGAGCTGGGCCGCGCCATTGATATAAGGGTTGTGCGCGGTAAAGCGGTACGTCATGAGGGGATCGCGCTGAGAGATGATGAGCAGGTCGTACTCGGAATCCTCAGGCAGCTCGGTATAGATGACCGACGGGAAATAACTGGTCATACCGGTGAAATAACCCCAGTTCAACTGAAAACCGATTTTCTCAGCCTTCTTCTTTATTTCTTCTCTGTCTGCTTCCACCGCTTCATGATACATGGGCACACGGGCGTTGATGAACCAGCGCCAATAAGCCTCTTCGGGCTTTTTGTACCACGTTATGAGGCTGTGATCCCTGAACCACGCAAGATCGTGCTCGCTGCCGAAATGGTATTTGAGTATCCTGTCGACAAGTTCCGGATTCGATACGTGCTCGTCGGGCTCCAGAATGCGAGGGATCTGACCATTACTTTCCGGGGGCCGGGCTTTCCTGAATGTGTAAAAATCATCGAGCACACTGTTGTACTGGGGCCGAATGCCGATACGGTCGGCCAGATCATTCATCACGTCCTGGACGTCGCGGGCCTCGCCTCTTGGCTCAGTGACAGGCAGCCTCAGATGAAAACTCCATTTGTCCATTCCCGTCGGATAATTGTAAGTGACGCCGAACCCGCATGTGATGTCCAGCGTCTCGAGGTAATGGCATTCGGGCAGCACGATGTCGCAAAAGCCTTCAGTGGTCTCGTTGTGAAATGGTTGCAACCCGACGGCGAAGGGAATTTTCTTGAGAAATTTTTCTGCGGCTTCGGGCCTGATGATATTCATAACGACGTTTGCGCCGTAGGTGAAAAAGACCTCAGGCTGGAAGGCGTTACCCGCTCTCTGCCACAATTCCTCCCAATCCTCGGCGTACGGGTAAATGTTCGATCCGGAGTGGGAAAGGACGTCCTGAAAGTTGATGCGATTACCGGGGTCCTCAACCTTCCTGGGAGGCCACACATTCCATCCCACCGGCCACGCGCCGGCGGTGAGCATGCCTTCAAAACCGCCGTAAGCTGTGAAGTTGAATCGTCCTGTGCCGGGATAGCCCAAACTCCTCGGTGTGCCGGAACCCAGGATGCCTCCGCAGACGTCCTGGTTACCGAGCAGCACGTTGATGAGATGCATGGCTGAGTACTGGTGATACGAGTTTTGATGGGTTTGCAGTCCTTTGTATCCCACAACGCAGGCGGGCCTGTATGGAACCTTTACGCCATCGATCTCTATGACGCTTCCTATTCTCGCCTCCTCAACAAGCTCGCGCGCTAATCGCCGTATGGTAGCCGCCGGCACCGTACTTATCTCTGATGCCCATTCAGGATTATACTGCCTCAGATGCTCCCTGATGAGCGCGAAAGACGGCCGGCACTCCACGCCTGCAGCCGTATATTTCCCTTCAATGGCCGGAGACACCAAGCCGGGATCATCGTAGGCCTTCACCTTGTTGTCGGCCTCGTCGAGAAGGAGAGGTTTCCCCGTCTGCAGATCGCGGACATAGAGCATGTCGGGTCCGATCAGGTAGGGGCCGTTCGTTTTGTGCCGAATATACTCCCTGTCATACACTTTTATTTCATTCACAATGAGATTGGCGATGGCAAGGAAGACGGCAATATCAGTTGCAGGGAGTACAGGTATCCATTCCTCTCCCTTAGAGGCAACGGTGAAGCCCTGGGGGTCCATGACTTTCATTTTCATGCCGCGCTCGCGGGCAGCAGCTGCCAGCCTGACGCTGGCGCTCGAATTGCGACCGCCCCCCCAACCCTCGTTGCCACCGCACCGAAGCACATAATTGCAGTACTGGTAGTCGGGGACTATGTCCCACGCAGCATAGTGCAGCGCACCTATGTGATGGGCACTGGCGCCGCACATGACGCTGGGACCGCCTGAAGCATGGCTCATGGTGCCGTATGCCGGGAAAAAGCGCGTGAAGGTAACATTCGATCTCATGCCGCCCGTGGGTCCGGGAGTCATTGCGAAAAAAGTTCTCCTTGGATCTTTTTTTCGCGCAGCAACAAGTTTGTCCGTCACCGTATCGAGAGCCTCTTCCCAGGTGATGCGCTCCCAGCCAGGATCTTCACGAAGACCTTTTTTGGGGTTTGTCCTTTTGACCGGGTAGAGGATTCTGTTCGGGTTGTACCAGTCCATGAGACCGGTGACACCTTTGGCGCAGATTCTTCCCTGCGCACCGCGGTCGCTTTCAGGCACGCCCTCGATAGCCACGGGTTTCCCGTCCAGCACCCTCACGCGAATCGAACACTCACCGTAGCAGAGCGAGCAGATGCTATAGACCCAGTGGTCCTTCTGTTTGTCTCTCTCGCCGAATATTTTTCTGTAGCGCTCCCGGTCCTGTTCAATAATGCCCATCACCAGATCTCCTGTTTGTCATGACATTGTGGCCTGTTTGAATGGGTATGTCAATGCGTCTTCTTTCGTGTTCATGTGCAACTATTACCCCCCGGCTATTACGGGTGATAAAACGAGACTATCTTCTTGCTTGAGCAGAGTGCGCGCCGGATCGTGGCATGAAGCGCCATTTACCGTGATGAGCACGGGGAACCCTCCCGGTACCCCGAGCATTTCTGCAATTTGAGCAGCAGTGGTTCCCTCTGCCACATCCCACGATTCTCCACCGACAAGGGTCTTCGGAGCGGCGATGGTCTGGCGCAGGTATGCATGCACTTTGACGTGGACCCTCATGCTACGCTTTTCCCAGTGCCTTGAGAACCTTCGCCGGTGTGATCGGGAAATCGTCGACCCACACACCTAATGCGTTGTGTACCGCGGGGCCGAGAAGTGCCGGTATCACGGTAGCCACGTCTTCGCCGATACCAACGAGTCCGTAGGGTCCATAGCCCATGCCTGTCTCCACTGCTATGGTATCTATCCGGCCGACGTCGCGCATGGTTGCTATCTTGTAGTCGAGCAGGTTCCCGTTGAGCATGACGCCGGTTGCGGGATCATACACCACCTCTTCTGTCAGACCTCTGCTTACTCCCATGATGGTTCCACCGTACTGCTGACCCTCACAGGTTTCCCAGCTTACCACCTTGCCCACGTCATTCACATTGACCACTTTCGTCACCTCAACGGCGCCGGTTTCCGTATCGACCTCCACTTCCATGAAATGGGTCTGCCTGCACAGCCTTGGCCGTGTGTGAGAATACGCGCCCACCTGGACGTGGAAGCTGTGAGCGAAGAGTGGTGGCGTCCACATGGCGCGACCAGCACCGCCCAGTTCTTCACGGCTTACCGGCCCGGCAACGCCTGCCGTACCGGCGAATTCGGCGAGGCTCATTCTTAGGGACGGCTCTGATTTGACGAAGATCACGCTTTCCTTGATGTCGAGATCATCGGCTGCCCGCCCGGGGAACGCCGGCTCAAAGCTGCCCCGCTGCCCTTCTCCCCGAGGTTTCGTGGCCGCCTCCAGAATCTGCTGTTTCAATATCCGGGCTGCATTGCGGATGGCAGAGCCGTTTACAGACATGTTGGTGGAAGAGTCGGGCGTCATGGCAAAGAACCCCACGTCTGTCTGAGCCCTGTAGATAACATCCTCCATACGCATGCCCAGCTCGTCTGCGACAACTTGACAATAGCTCGTCTCAGCATTGACGCCGTTATCGCATCGCATGCCGAGAAGCGTTGCAGTTCCGTCGGCGCGCTCGATTCGTATGGCTATTTCACTTGATCCCGCCGAATCTTCCCACTCGTGGGTCCATGTGAAGGCTATGCCGTGCATTCTGCCATTGGTCAGTCGCTTCGTACCGGGCGCATGCCATGTGCTGTCCCAGTCTATGGCCAGCTTACCCCGTTCCACGCATTCCTTGAGGCTGTCTTTTCTTGAGAACCCCATCTCAACCTTTCGCGTCTCAAGCCACGCCATATCATGGCCGTGGCAGCCGTCATTCTTCAAAGCGACATCAACGGGGTCAAGGTTCAGGGCATCTGCGATGTGGTCGAACACAAGGGTGAAGCTCAGGCAGTTCGGGTTCTGTTCGCATCGTGTCGGAACATTCACTCCCTTGTTCACCTGCAGGGCCTGCAGGCGGCCGTACACGTTGGGAATCTTTGTGTTCTCCAGAAAATGGGTCGTAAAACCAAACACAGGGAAGTATTGGTTGGAGAGTTGGGCGTGGCCTTTCACCGCAAGGATCGTTCCATCCTTCGTTGCGCCTACCGTAAAGCGATACATGCCTTCGTCCATTTCGCCGCCATAAAAATCCTCGCGCCTGCTAACGTCCATTTGACGGGCCTTCCGGTCCGCCTCGCAATCAGAGCGGCACAATAGGTGCCGCCCATGTTCCACGCTACCTGGCTCCATCCGCCGAAGCTTGCCCCCTGGTAGAGACAGTGGAGAAGGATTCTGTTCATGGGAATGCCGCCGAACCATGTGGAGATCACGCGCTTGGCTATGTGCGGCCGCTGCTGCTTGACCCACACCTCGGGATACTCACCATTCCATCGGAAGACCCCGCACGGCCGCTCGGGGCCTATCCACGTGTGCAGGCGGCGTCTCGCGGTGAACTCCACTACCACATCCGCATTAGCAAGGCCTTTCTCTACGTCGCCCAGTTCCTCCACATCGTGCCAGCCCTCATTGTATAGATTGCTTTCGGGATGCACTTCAGGATTGGCTAAGGGAGCGCTTGATTCGAGCGCTTTATCCACCTCAAGCACGAACGGCCGTTCTTCCCATTCCACCTCGATCAATTTGAGCGCCAGGCAGGCGATCTCTTCCGTGTCTGCTGCTACGGCAGCGCCCACTTCCTCACCCTGGAAATGGGCTATATGGGGAAAAACCACAGCCCGGGTCGGGCCATGGCCTCCCAGTTCTGCGAATGCGGGCAACTCGGGATCGTCATATCTGAGGATGTAGCGGACACCGGAAAGCTTCTCGGCCTTGCGCGTATCCATGCTGATGATCCGCGCGTGTGCGTACGGAGAGGTCAGGAACCGCATATGGAGCATGCCGGGAATCGCCACGTCCATGGTGTAGAGTGCTTTGCCGCTCGCCTTTTCGTAGCCGTCGACGCGCCGCACGCCGCGCCTGCCGATGTGGTTGTATTCTGGCAGAGGGTACCGGTCAGCCCGAATCCGGTCCATCTCGCCCAGTATTTCCGCGTCGATGTCTTCTTTGCTCTTTGTCATTGTCTGTCTCGGCTCAGGCATTTAAACAGCCCACGCCAGGACTTTATCGCAGATCAATGCGGATAAGAACCCCGATGTCCGCGGATGTTTAATTTTTTGCCCGGCCGTGTGATAGAGCGCCACAGCCGGCCATCCCCAATCCGCTATCGCGGAATGCGGATCTCGCTCGCGAAGCGACGAAGTGCGAACAGCATTGAAGGTGTATCACAATGCTGTTCGCATGTCACGCTTATCTGCGAACATCTCGCCCTGTTTCTATCCGCGTATATCTGCGATAAAAATCTTTGCGGCCGTGACCCCTGACCCGTTCTCAACGCGCTGTGTAGCCCCCGTCGACGACAAGTTCGGTTCCCGTCACGTAGCTCGACTCGTCTGATGCGAGATAGAGAACTGCGTACGCGATGTCTTCGGGCACGCCTAACCGGCCGATCATCGTGGCATCCTCTCGGGTTTTCCTCGCTTCCTCATAGGTGCATCCCGTTAGTGCGCTTGAAGCGCGCATGGCTTTTTCGAGCATGGGTGTCAGGATGAATCCGGGGTGCACAGAATTGACCCTTATGCTGTAATTGTGACCCAGCTTCGAACACTGAAGAGCCGCGGCTTTCGTGAAGAGCCTCACGCCCCCCTTGCTCGCGCAGTAGGCGGACGAATCGCCTCCCATGCCGACCAGTCCCGCCACAGATGACATGTTAACGATCGAACCGCCGCCGCTCTTCCTCATCGCCCCTATCGCGTGCTTTGTGCCGAGGAAGACGCCATCAAGGTTTATGCCTGTCACGTGGCGCCAGTCCTCGAGCGTCATATCGGTGATCGCTTTACTCATGAGAATGCCTGCATTGTTGACAAGGACATCCAGTTTCCCGAAGGAGGAAAGCGTCTCGTTGATGACGTGTGCCCAGTCTTCCTCACTGGTGACATCGTGCTTTACAAAGATCGCTTCACCGCCTGCACGGCGTATCTCTTCGACGGTTCCCCTGGGCTCTGTTTCGATAATATCAGTCAGGACGATCTTAGCCCCTTCTCGCGCCAGGAGCAGAGCCTGAGCCCTACCCAGTCCTCCTGCAGCTCCGGTTATAATAGCCACTTTGCCTTTTACGCGATCCATCCTGACCTCCTCTGCCTTAATAGAAATTCCGTAAGGCGTGTCAATTTTCGCTCCGCGTCAGATACCCTTGCCGGAAGAGTGTTCCGGCCACTATTTCGCTCCCGCCCGCGTTAATCCTATTTCCCGCGCGTACGCTATCGCATCACTATACTCATCAGTGCTTGGCCGCCGTGAAATGTCCGGGAAGCGGAATGCCTCATGGCAAGGATGGTACTGTGCCATGATGTTTACAAAAGCATCTTGAGACACGTCTTCTCTGATGAAACGCAGCACGTCCCTTGTGTTTTCCTCATGGGAGGGCATGACGAGGTGGCGTATGAGCAGCCCTCTCCGGGCAATACCTCTCTCATCCGTGACAAGGTCTCCCACCTGACGCTGCATCTCCTTGACTGCCTCTTTAGCTACGTCGGGATAATCGGGCGCATTACAATATTTTTTCGAAAGTTCCGGCTTCAGGAATTTAATGTCCGGCATGTAGATGTCTATGATACCATCCAGAAGTTTCAAAGTTTCAAGAGATTCATACCCGCTGCAATTGTACACAAGAGGTATCGACAGTCCCCGAGCGACAGCCAGGGAAAGGCTCCGCAGAATTCCGGGAATATAATGAGTCGGGGTCACGAAGTTGATGTTGTGACAACCCTTCTTCTGCAAGTCGATCATTGCGTCTGCCAACCGATAGGGTGGAAAGCGTGCTCCTTCGCCTTTGATACTGATTTCGTAATTCTGACAGAAGAGACACTTGAGGTTGCAGTGAGTCAAGAAGATGGTGCCGGAGCCGCCGACTCCCACGAGAGTCTGCTCCTCTCCGTAGTGGGCGAAGACACTGGAGACAATAAGCTCTGCGGGCGCCTTGCAGTACCCGGAGGCGCTCTCCAGCCGATTCACGCGGCACTGCCTGGGGCAAAGGGTGCATGAGGCAAGGCTCTTCTCCAGGAGAGCTGCTTTTTCTTCCAGCAGGCTTCCTGATTCACTCGTGAGATAACAGGGAAGGATCGGCATGCACTCACTTCAAAAATTGACTGTCAGGTATTATATTAAAGCATAATTCGTGAGCCGGACAACAATTCGAGTCCGGATGATTGAGCGGGGGTCAACCATGACGTACGAATATTCGATTGAATTCTTTTCAATGGAGAGGGCAAATGTCGCAGAGAGCATATCGGAAGAGGAGGGCAGCAAAGTCTATTCCTGCGGCAGCGAAGGGGAATGTACGGTAAAGGACCTGCTAGAGGAGCAGATGGATCTTCTGCAGGATTTTCTGAATGAAATGGGGAGCAAGGGATGGGAGCTCGTGCAGGTTCTGTTCAACCGGAACGGCGCCGTAAGCTTTTGGAAGAGAGCTATCGTGGAGGTCAAACTCTAAGTGCCCCGGGGTTCCGACCCTGTACTGGAACAGAAGCTCAGGGAGAAGATACAGTGCGAAGGTTCTCTCACCTATGAAGCCTTCCTGGACGTTATCCTGTACGACGAAGAACGCGGCTACTACAGGGAAGGCAAGCCTCTTCGTAAAGACTATGTGACCTCTCCGGAAGTCCATCCCCTTTTTGGCACAACCATCGGCAAATACATCGAGAAAATCCAGGCCGCTTGCGGCAGAGACAGAATAACCATAATCGAGCTGGGCGGTGGCTCAGGCCTTCTCGGCAGCCAGATACTTTCAACCCGGGGCCAGTCTGACAGTCTCAACTACGTTATCGTTGAAAAAGGAACAAAAAAAGAGACTCCCGGCATCAGGTGGATCAGCGAACTTGATGATCTCCCGCCGATAGAGGGCTTCCCCGTTGTCATTGCCAATGAGTTTTTTGACGCCCTTCCTTTCCACCGTGTCACCAGGACCGATGACGCGCTCGAGGAGATATACATCGACTTCGACGACGGGTTTACAGAACGGAGAGGCCCGTTAAGCCCACAGGCAGCCTCCTTCCTCGGGTTGTACCCGCTGCTTCTCAATGTGCACCAGAGCTCCGAAGTGAACACCAGAACCGCTGAAGTGGCCGTGCAGCTGAGTAACGCTCTTCACGAGGGCGTGTTGCTCGTCTTTGACTACGGGTATCACTCGGAAGATCTGGCGCTCGGGCGGTTCTTTGAAGGCAGCGTGGTGGGCTATAAAAAGTTCATGATGCGAACAGATGTGTTCCGTGAGCTTGGGAGCGCGGACATCACACACCACGTGAACTTCGATCATCTCGGTGGCGTGCTTGGCAAGTGCGGGTGGGCAAAGTCAGGAGAGATGGAGCAGTACCGCTTTCTCATCGGAGCAGGAATCCTGGAGCAGATGATGATGCTGCCGGATTCGCAGAGGATCTCTGCAAAAGCATTGATAGACCCGGAAGGACTCGGTTCCATGATCTCTGTTCTCGGGTTCACAAAAAATGTTTCATGCGATCTGCCGGTATTCGACCGGAAAGAATTTTGTTACCAAGGTGGAAAAATATGATTTAATAATTAATGACGGTAGTTGACTTTCACTTTATCAGTAAGCGCTGAAAGGGGGTGAGGTCAGATGTCATGTGGAGTAAAGGGTTGCGGCACGACAAAGAAGGCAGCAAAGAAACCTGCGGCGAAAAAACCAAAGAGCAAGAAGTAACAGACAGGGGGGATTCGTCCCCCCTTATCTTCACTACGGTATGGAACGATACAAGAAGCTTTTCATTTTGAATGATGACACCGTACTCAATCGCATTCTGAAAGAGTTCTTCAGGGAATACGGCATCAAGGTCTTTGCGTTTTCCGACGAGATAGACTTTGATGGAGAGATACGAGAGAAGAAGCCCCACGCAGTCCTGCTGGACGTCGGATTCTCTTCGGCCTCGCCTACAGACCTGATTCACAAAATAAGGAAGTCCGAGGCGCACATGCCGGTGATCGTGATGGCCGGCATGGAGGACTACACGCTGGCTCTCGAATGTTTGCGCGCCGGAGCCTACGCTGTCCTCAAGAAGCCTTTTTCCAGCTATGAGGAGATCTACCACGGTGTGAACAACGCCATGAGTCATTTCATGGAGCGGCTCGAAATACGGGAACTGACCGCGGAAATGGAAAAGAGATTCGAACATGACAAACTCAACCTTCTGGAGTTGGAATTCGTCAAGAGCCTTCAGCGGATGATCGGGGAAACGGAAGATGCAGTCACAGTGCTGAAGCACTCTTTCACCTTGATCAGGAACTTTCTCAGCTTCGAACTCTTCGCTGCGCTCGTGCCGCAGCAGGATGAGATAGAGATTCACGTGTACCCAAACAGCCCCGGTAATCCTGCGGCAGCTGAATCGGTTCCCTCGACGCTCATCAGGAGGATGAGAAAAGCATTACTCGAAGAAAAGAAAATAAAGGTAATCTTTGAAAGCAACGGAGGGGGTGCCGAGCCGGAAGGTGATCAAGACTATAGATCGGTGATCGTAGCGCTCGCAACGCGGGATAGGACGTATGGCTGCGCCGGCATTTACCGGAGTCGCCCCTTTGATTACTATGAGGAATCCATATTCAAGCGCTTCTGCGCACACATTTCGTCAACTCTGGAAAAAATAGAGCTTTTTAAAGAGGTACGAGCCCTGTCTGTCAACGACGGGTTGACAAGCCTGTACACGCACTTCTTCATCACCTCCAAACTGTCCGAAGAGGTAATGAGGTCGGAGCGCTATGGCTCAAACCTTTCGATCATGCTTTTCGATCTGGACAATTTCAAAGAGATCAATGACACCCACGGTCATCTCGCCGGAGACGCCGTGCTGAAAGAGGTGGGGCGCATTCTGAAGGAAAGCCTCCGAAGTCTTGACAGCGTGGGAAGGTACGGTGGGGAGGAGTTTCTCGTCCTGCTTCCTGAAACAGATGGAGACTCGGCCAAAGTTATCGGAGAGCGTCTCAGGAAAAAGATAGAAGAGACAGAGTTTATGTACGAACAGAACCATATGCGACTCACGATCTGCGGAGGGCTTGCAGTCCACAGAGAAGGCATGGACGAGAACGCGTTGATCAAGATCGCGGATGAAAATCTATACAAGGCCAAGCGAGAAGGAAAGAACATGGTGTGCTATGAAACGAAATGAAGAGGGTCTCGAACTTCTGAGATCGCTGATACGGATCAATACCTCAAATCCGCCTGGTAATGAGGAAGCTGCGGTCCAGTTTGTCGAGGGGTGGCTCAAAAAAGAAGGGATAGCATCTCAGATTTTTTCTCCGGCCCCACAGCGGGGCAACTTGCTGGCGCGGCTGAAGGGAAAGAAAGCGGGTGAGCCCATTGTGCTTCTGAGCCACATCGATGTAGTGCCGGCTGACGAGGCGGGCTGGGCAGAACACCCCTTCAAAGGCGCAATCAAAGACGGCTACCTCTATGGCAGGGGTACGGTCGACATGAAATCTGATGTGGCTGCCCATATTATGGCCTTTGCAACGCTCAAACGAGAAGGCATAACGCCGGAGAGGGATATCATACTCCTGGTCACCGGTGACGAAGAAACCGGCGGCCAGGTAGGCGTTGGTTATATGCTGGAAAAAGTGGATGAGCTCGCGGATGCAGCCTTTGTGCTCAGTGAGGGCGGCTCCATTGTTGAAGAAGACGGCGTCCTGCATGCCCAGGTTTCTGTGGCTGAGAAGAAGATATGCCAGTTCAGGATCAAGGCGAGCGGGACAGGAGGCCATGGCTCCATGCCGCACAGCGACAATGCCAATGACAAAGTGGTGCGCGCCGCAAACAGGATCATTGCGCACAAATGGCCGATCAGGCGGAACAAGGTCGCAACCCGGTACCTGAGCGGGCTCTTTGAGGGCAAGAAGTTCAAAGGCTTCACTTTTTCGACCTTGTCGGATGCGCTCCGCAGGAAGTCTTTTAGAGACGTTGTGGAGAACAACCCGGTTTATAATGCCTTGCTCAGAAACACGGTGGCGCTCACGATCCTCAAGGGCGGCGTGAAGGTCAACGTGATTCCGCCGGAGTCGGAGGCCAGCTTTGATGCCCGTATCCTGCCTGAAGAGCAGCACGATCGTTTTCTTGCGCAGGTCCAGAATGTAGCTGGTGGCGGTGTGGAGGTAGTGCCCATATCCCGCGAGGAATCGATTCCCTCCAGTTATGACACGGATTATTTCAAGACTATACGCCGGATAGTGAAAAGCCGCAGGGGCAGCATCCCTGTACTTCCCTCGCTCACCACCGGCGCCACGGATCTGCGGTACTTCAGGCAGATGGGCATAACGGCGTATGGTTTTTCTCCGTTACAGCTTTCGCGCGAAGAACTCATGAGCATGCACTCGGTCAACGAGCGCATATCCGTAGAAGCCTTTGCCGCAGGGGTGGAAGCCACGTGCGCGCTTGTCAAAGAGCTTGCCACACTCACCGCTAAAGAGTAGCCAAAAGAACGGGTCACGGGTATTATTCTGTGACCCATGACCCGTTCTTTTGGAATACGGTATACCACCCGCCCTCCGCCTCATCGGATGAAATTCTCTTGACAAGGATTCGGTTTTTGTACACAATAGCAGAAAAACGTGAATGATGGGAACAAGCGGACTGGGACAGTAATTTTCAGTATTTTCAAATCCTTGGCTTATGCCACAGGGGGGACGCATGAAAAAAGTAATGCAACAGGGAAATGAAGCAATCGCAAGAGGCGCGTGGGAAGCAGGGGTAAAAGTCGCTGCGGCCTACCCAGGTACTCCGAGCAGTGAAATCCTGGCGGAGATGACAAAATACAAGGAGGTCTACACAGAGTGGTCTCCCAACGAAAAGGTTGCTGTCGAGGTCGCGGCAGGCGCTGCCACAGCCGGGGCGCGATCCATGGCATCAATGAAGCACGTGGGGCTAAATGTAGCGTCAGATCCGTTCATGACGCTCGCCTACACGGGGATCAAAGGCGGTCTTGTCATTGTTGTGTGCGACGATCCGTTCGTGCACAGCTCACAGAATGAGCAGGACAGCCGCAACTGGGCACGGTTTGCAAGGGTTCCCATGTTTGAGCCGGGTGATTCGCAGGAGTGCCATGATTTTATGAAGCTTGCTTTCGACGTAAGCGAAAAATTTGATACACCCGTTCTCCTCAGAGGTGAGACCAGGGTCTGCCATGCTGATTCACCGGTTGTCGTGGGAGAGCGGAAAGAATCGCCGGTGCCGCTAGGCCTCGACCCGAAACAGGCGCCAAAGTATGTTATGGTTCCCGCCAATGTTCGGGTAAGAAGGCCGATCGTCGAAGAGAGGATGAAGAAGCTTGAAGCCTTTGCGGACAAATTCAAAGGCAACAAGATGGAGATAAACGACAAGAACGTTGGTGTCATTACCTCCGGCGCTGCCTACATGTACACCAAGGAAGTATTCCCCAGCTACTCGTATCTGAAGCTCGGCATGGTTTGGCCGCTTCCCAAGAAAATGATTGCCGATTTCTTCAAGAAAGTGAAGAAGGTGATCATCGTGGAAGAGCTGGATCCATTCCTCGAAACCGAGATCAAGGCGCTCGGCTACAAAATTTGGCACGGCAAGGACATGATCCCGACCATGTTCGAGCTCACGCCGGAGATCGTCGAGAGATCACTCAAGGGCAAAGCCTATAAGCCACCGAAGCTCAGGGTGAAACCGGAAGATTTGCCCAGAAGGCCGCCGAACCTCTGCCCGGGTTGTTCTCACAGGGCACTCTTCTACTCGCTCAAAAAACTTGGCACCTTCGTTTTTGGTGACATCGGGTGCTACACGCTCGGCGCCGCACCGCCTCTTCAGGCCCTTCACAGCTGTATCTGTATGGGCGGCAGTATCAGCGAAGCCTTTGGTGCGGGCAAGGCTCTAGGCCAGGAGGGTCTCGGGAAGGTCTGCGCAGTGATAGGCGACTCAACCTTCCTGCATGGTGGCATTGGCCCGCTCATGGACACCGTGTACAACAAGGGATACTCGACCACCATCATCTGTGATAACAGGATCACCGGCATGACAGGCCTCCAGGAACACCCGGGAACAGGCTACACCGCCAGCGGTGAACCGGCCAACATGGTCGATTACCCTGTGCTTGCGAAAGCCCTTGGTGTGGAACACGTGCGGACGGTTGATCCTTACAACGTGGCCGCAACGATGGAGACAATCAGGGAGGAGCTGAACAGGGACGCAGCATCTGTGATCGTAACGACCAATGGCCCGTGCATGCTCCACAGACGCGAAAAACGGAAATTCGAATACCCCTACTATCAGATCGATGTGGAAAAGTGCCGTGGCTGCAGGGCATGTCTGGAGATCGGTTGCCCGGCCATAAGCTGGAAAGAGGTCTCTGAAGCCGACTCTATGACAGTAGATGGCAAGAAGCGTAAGGGCGTTGTGTCGATCAACAGGGCGGTATGCCCTGGTTGCGGCCTCTGCCACCAGATCTGTAAGTTTGAAGCCATAGTTCCGGGACAAGCGTGAGGAGGTGCGCGATGAAGACAAATAACGTAGTCACAAATGTGTTGCTCTCAGGTGTTGGCGGGCAAGGAACCATACTCGCCAGTAATATCCTCACAGAGGTTTTTCTCGGGGCAGGCTTCGACGTCAAGAAGAGCGAAGTCCATGGCATGGCTCAGAGGGGCGGAGACGTAACGACCCATTTCAGGTTCGGCAAGAAGGTCTACTCACCGCTCATCAAGTACGGCGACGTGGACTTTCTCGTCTCCTTCGAGCAGCTGGAGGCCTTGCGGTACATCAACTGGGTAAGGGACGGCGGCAAAGTAATCATCAACGACCAGCAAGTCTTCCCGCCTGCGGTCAACCTCGGGCAGGCTGCCTATCCCGCGGATGTCGAGCAGACCTTTAAAAAATTCTTCAAGGAGAATGTGCACATCATCAAGGGGAACGACATCGCGCTCCAACTCGGCGATGTGCGTGCGGCGAACGTTGTGCTCGTAGGTGCCTTCTCCAATTTCTTCAAATTCAAGGAAGAAACGTGGCTTGAAGCACTCACCTCGCTCCTTCCGAAAAAGATCCACGAGCTGAACATTGCTGCGTTCAAGGAAGGAAGAAAGGCCCTTTAAGAGGCCGTCCCGCCTCGATACATATCAATAATCCCGGCACCTGATGCCCCTCCTCCCCACCGCGGGAGGGGCATCAGGAAAGGGCGATACTTTATGAAAGCATTTACTCTCAATAACGGCCTGAAGTGCTTGTTCGAACATCGCAAAGGTGCGGGCGTTGTCGCGATCCAGTTCTGGGTAAAAGTGGGCAGCAAGTACGAGGCGGAACGGGAAGCCGGTATAACCCATTTCATCGAGCACCTTATTTTTAAAGGCAGCGGTAACGGCGAAGGTTACGAGGTTGCGCCGAAGATAGAGGCGCTGGGCGGCTCCATTAATGCGTTTACCTCCTACGACAACACGGTCTATCACGTAGTGGTGCCATCCGAGGCCTTCGAAACGGGTCTTGAGTTGCTTGCCGGTGCCGTGAAAGCCCCTCGTTTTCCTGTTGACGAGATTGCGAAAGAGAAAGGGGTCATCATAGAAGAGATCAAGATGGGCGAGGACCATCCGCAGCGCAAGCTCTTCAAGGAGCTCTTCTCGTTGAGCTACGAGGGACGTCCCTATGGAAGACCCATTATAGGCTTCGAGACAACGGTAAACAACACAGAAAAACCGGACATCGTGGCCTATTTTTCCAGCCATTACAGCGTCGATAACGTGGTTGCCGTCATTACAGGCGATTTTGACGGGACAAAAGGCAAGGCGTTGCTTGAAAAGAGTTTTGAAGGATCGCCTGCGCAACATTCTGCTCAGCGACAAGAAGCCTCTTCAAGTGTGCCCACAAGAGAAAGGACAAGCAAGGCACGCAGGATCGAGAAGGATGTGCAGGAGAGCTACCTTGCGCTTTCCTATCCTATTCCTCCGATCGTGCACAAGGATGTACCAGCGTTGGAGATTCTCGCAAAGATTCTCGGGGATGGCGACAGTTCCCGTCTCCAGGCTACGCTGAAGCATAAGAAAGGGATTGTTACGAACGCGGGTACCTACCTCTTTACGCCGAAAGAAGATGGTCTCTTTATTATCATGGCCACGTTCAATGAGACGGATGAGAAGCCGGTTCTGAAAGGCATCGACGCAGAATTGAAAAAGATCTCGACAGGGTCGATTGATACGTGGGAGTTCGAGAAAGCTAAGAACCTGGTGCGTGCCTCTCACGTCTATGCGTCCGAGACAGTTCAGGGACGGGCCCAGGAAATAGGATACTACGCCACCATAACGGGTAGCGCACATTTTCCGGACCGCTACCTGGAGGAACTGGGCCGCGTATCAAAGGCTGACGTCAAACACGTGCTGAGCGAGTATGTGACAGGTGTGGAGAGAAACCTGGTGGTTTTGTTGCCAGGCAGCAATAAGCGCTAGAAGGTATACGCATGACGCTGAATCGCCACGAAGGCAGGCTTAACCCGCGTACGTTTGAGCTGAAGAATGGGCTCACCTGCGTACTCAACCGGAACGCTGCGAGTGCGAGCGTTTCTTACATGATGGGATTTGTCGGCGGCCTTAAAGAGGAAGCCGCCCGCAAGAACGGATGCTTTAATGTTCTTTCCAGGATGCTGCTCAAAGGCACGGGCAAGAAAGACGCCCAGGCTATAGCCCGCGAGATTGATGTGCTGGCAGGCTCCATCGACCCCATCGCAGGGAAAAACATTTTTGCGCTGTGCGGAACATTCCTCTCAAAGGACCTGAAAGAGTCCCTCGCTCTGCTTAAAGATCTCATCACGGATTCGGCGATGTCCGGCCAGCAACTCCGGAAAGTCAAGGAGGACGTGCTCTCTGAAATACGGCAAAAGGATGACGAGCCTGTTTCAGTCGCTTTCAAGGAAATGCACAAGGTGCTCTACGGGGGACACCCCTACGGCAAGGACGTGTCAGGCACAGCCGAAGATGTGACTGGGCTTACCCGCAACGAGATTACGACGCTCTACAAAACATACGTAAGCCCCGGATCTGCCGTGCTCGCAATTTCCGGGAACATAGATCTGATGGAAACAGAAGAACGCGCCAGAAGAATCTTCAGTCGATGGGGCGGTGGAGTGCACACGTTGGAAGCGGTTCTTCACGAAGCTTCGCGCAAGGAACATCTTGTAAACAGGGAGATTTTTCAGACCCACATGATCTTTGCGTTCCTCGGCCCCGGTGTAGTCTCCGCAGACAGGTACCCCGTTGAAGTAATGAATGGAGCTCTTTCGCGCATGGGAGGAAGGATACACAAGAGGCTCAGGGAAGAGCGACCTTACGCGTACGCGGTTACCTTTTTCAACCAGATGGCGTACGAAACCGGTGCTCTCGGCATTTACATCGGAACAGATCAGAAGCACGTCGAGGATGTGAAAAGGGTTGTGGTGCATGAAATAGAAGAGATTTGTGAGCAGGGCTTTTCAGAAGAAGAGATTGCCAACGCCCGCAAATACCTTACCGGGAACCAGCGGGCGCGCATGCAGACCAACAGCGCCATCGTCTCCAGCATGTGCCTCGATACTATGTATGGGCTAAAAGCTGATCACTACAGGCGCTGGCCGGCCCTTATCAATAACGTGACGACGCAAGACGTGGATGAGGCGGCGCGAAAATACCTGTTGCTGGACAGGATGGTGACAATCCAGCTGGGTCCTTCCTGATCCATCACCAATACCTTACCTGAGCAAGCTTCGTTCCAGGTTAATTGTTTGAGAGGGCCCGAATTGGTGACTCTTAAAGAAATGCGACATTTTTGCGTCATTTGAGTCCACCAGGGTGTTTACCTTTTGAGCGCCGAGGGCTCTCAAGTGATCCATAAAATCTGTCATCAATTGCTTACCGACGCCTCTGCCCTGGTAGTCAGGATCGACACCGATAGTATCCAGCGTTGCATCACGGGAAATACCATATTCTCCAATAAAGAGCGCTCCCATAACAAAGCCTACCACCGTTCCATCTTCTCGCTCGGCCACAAGTGATGTGGGTAGACGGTCCGTGGATTGGACAAGCTCTTCAAACTTTAATTTATAATACTCCGTCCGGGGCACTTTCATTACCTTCTCGTCAATACGAACCACAGCGTTGAAATCGGCAACCTTCATGATTCGAATCTTAATAGTGTCGGCGCTCATATGTCCCCCCCCTTTCTTCCTCTTTCGAGAAATATAAAGCATCTTTGCCAGTTAGCAACAGCACGCCGTGGCTGTGAGGGATCTCTGAGAGTTAAGAGCCTTTAAGAAATTCACAACAAGGCACCGTTTACAAACGACGCCTCCGTAAAGTGAGGCCGGGCCTGGGATCAGGCGAAGAAGTATCAGGCGAAGAATTCGCGTATAGAGGCTACCACGTACTCCTTTTGCTCTGTCTTCAATTCAGGAAAGACAGGCAGCGCAAGGCTTGTAAGCGACGCTTCTTCAGCGATGGGAAAATCACCCTTCTTGTATCCCAGGTTGGCGAAGCAGGGTTGGAGATGGAGCGGCATCGGATAGTATATGCCCGTTGCCACGCCTTTCTTCTGCAGGTGTTCCCGTAGCGCGTCCCGTTTTTCCGTCCTTATGACATACTGGTGGAAGATGTGCGAACCGGGAGGATCCATCCTTGGAAGCTTGAGGGGAAGCCCCTTCAGTTGTTTGTTGTAAAAAGCGGCATGGGAAACTCGTTTCTTGTTCCATCCCTCCAGAAAAGGAAATTTTTCAAGGAGCGCGCATGCCTTGATTTCGTCAAGTCGGCTGTTGATGCCTACAAGTTCATGCAGATAAACCGTCTCACCCATGCCATGGACGCGTAGCTTTTTCGCGCGCTGCGCCAGATCATCACGCTTGGTGAGCACCATGCCGCCCTCGCCTATGCCGCCCAGGTTTTTCGTCGGATAGAAACTGAGGGCAGCTATGTCGCCAAATTTCCCGCACATCGTCCCCCACAGGCGGGCGCCCAAAGATTGCGCCATGTCCTCGATGACCGCGAGGCCATGCTTTTCTGCCGTGGCCGTAATGGCTCTCGTGTCACAGACTTTGCCGAACAGGTGGACGGGAAGTATCGCCTTTGTGCTTGGTGTGACGGCGCTCCTGATCAGCACAGGATCGATGTTCATGTCGTCTTCTTCGATATCGACGAAAACCGGTTTAGCGCCAAGGAGGAGGATGGAGCTGGCCGTGGAGAAAAACGTGTAGGGTGTGGTGATGACCTCGTCGCCCTCCTTGATACCCAATGCCATGAGGCTGAGAATAAGCGCGTCAGATCCGTGGGCGCAGGATATCGCATGGGAAACGCCGACATAACCTGCGATGGCTTCTTCCAGCCCGGAACAGTACTTCCCAAGTATCAGCCGCTGCTCGGACAGAATTTCTTTGAGCTTCTTCAGAATCGGGCGTTCTACTTTCTTGTACTGGGCTTTGAGGTCGATGAGGGGTACATTCATTTTGTGTAGGCTTCTCCGTATTTGTTGAGATAGAGGATTTCGTCAAGGGGTTTGCGTGGCCGCGCTTCAGGCTGGTCATCAAAGTAACCGAGCGGCGTCATTTCCACAATCGCATAACCGTGGGGCACACCGAGAATCTCTTCAGCTTTGGCTGCGTCAAAGGAGCCCACGTGGCACGTGCCCAAGCCCTGATCCCAAGCGGCGAGCACCAGGTGCTCCATTGCGAGGCCTGCGTCGAACATGTACCAGGTATCCCCTTTGTTTGTTAAGGCTTCTCCCTGCCTGCAGCCTGCCTGACCTTTCTGGCACACGACGCAGATGATAATCGGGGCCTGCAGAAAGGCTTCCCTGCAAGGGTTTACAGGCCTCATTGTCTCCTGCAACTGCTGTTTAACCTGCTGATCCTTCACTACGATGAAACGCCACGTCTGTGTGTTGGCCCAGGAAGGGGCAAGTCTCGCAGCGTTAAGGATTTCCGCGAGAATCTCCTCCGGCACGGGTTTGCTCTTATACTTCCTTACGCTTCTTCTTTCCCGTATGGCCGTCAGCAGTTCCATACTCTCCCTCCTGAAAGGCATAAGTGAGATCGCTGGAGTCTATCATATAGTGCTTCTATTCTCAACAAAACGGCCCAATTTTTGATTGCAGAGATTCTTCCACTTGGGGTAGATTGAGACTCGTGGCACGGTTCGACACATTGCGAGGAAGAGCACTCGCATTCCTTCTCTTCGTCTGGTTCCTCTGGTTCATGAATTTCATGGGGAGAACGGTGCTGTCGCCCATACTGCCCCTCATCGAGGACGAATTCCACGTCCTGCACGCGCGGGCAACCAGTATCTTTCTCTTCATCGGTGTGGGCTACGGCGCTTCGGTTTTCTTTTCCGGAGTCTATGCGAGGCTGGTCGGCCCGAGAAAATCGGTCTGTATGTCGCTCTCATTTCTTGGACTGGCATGCGTTGCAGCATCGCTGGTCAAGACGTTCGATCTGTTCTATCCAATAGGTATTCTCCTTGGTCTTGCCACCGGCATGTATCTGCCCGCTGCCATACCGCTTCTGACCGAGTACTATGATCAAAAACTCTGGGGCAGAGTAATTGCCGTCCATGACTCGGGCGCTGCGCTGAGCATGACCGCCATCCCTTTCATCGCGGTCATTCTTTTGTTGATCTTGCCATGGCGGTACATGCTGGATGCCATTGCAGGAGCATATTTTCTGTCTGCCGCAATCTTTTACTTTGTCTCGGAAGAAGTGACGGTCGGCGGAAAGAGCACGTATTTCCCAAGCCAGGTCCTGAAGTCAAAATCCCTCTGGCTTATCGGGATAATCTGGATTTTCATGGCAGGGGCGACGATGGGCCTCTACTTCGTGGTGCCGCTCTATTTGTCCAAGGAACTCTCGCTCAGCATTAAATACGCCAACACGGTTTTCGGCATCTCGCGAATAGGAGCGGCCGTGATCGGCATCACGGCAGGGTTCCTCGTTGACCGTTTTCGCGCCAGGAAGATCGCTTTCGTGCTGGTTCTTTTGACGGGCATATTCACAGCGCTGGTAGCGATCAAAGACCTGTGGTGGCTGAAAATATTTCTATTTGTTCAGGCCAGTGTGGCGGCAGGATTCCCGCCTGTTTCTCTCGTGGCTGTTTCAAGAATGTGCGAGCGCGAAACACGCGGGCAGGCAGTCGGTTTCATTGTGACACTCGGTGTGATCGGCACCGCTGTGATTCCTTACTTCCTGGGCCTCTGCGGGGATCTGGTCAGCTTCAGGCTCGGTTTTCTGGTGCTCGGCATCGCTACTGCGCTCTCATCCGGTCTTTATTACTTTGTCAAAGGATTGGAGGAGCGAGTGCAACCGTGAAAAAATTCGATTCGCTTCGCGGTAAAGCCTTTTTCTTTCTCATGTTCATCTGGTTTGTCTGGTTCATGACGTTTACAGCGAGAAGCATCTTCTCACCCGTGCTTCCACTTATTGAAGACGAATTCGTCGTCACTCACGGCAGGGCAGCCTCGATCCTCGCGGTGAGCGGAATAGGCTATGGATTGTCTCTATTCTTTGCCGGAACAGTGGCAAGCTTTCTGGGCCCGAAAAAATCGATTCTCCTGTCTACCATCCTGTCGGGCGTCACCATGCTGCTCTTCTCCTTGGCGAGAACTTTTGAAGTCTACTACGTTCTGGCTTTCATCCTCGGCGTGGCGCTCGGTGTTTACATGCCGTCGGTCATGCCTCTTATCACCGATCATTATGAGGAGCGACTATGGAGCAAAGCCATCGGTATCCACGGCTCTGCACCGTCGGTCAGCGTCTTTTCCGCCCCTTTCATAGCACTCGGAATCCTCTCGCTTCTTCCATGGCGGGCAGTATTTGTGTTGCCGGGAATAGTCTTTCTTCTCTGTGGTCTCTTGTTTTACTTCGTTACCGATGAAGTAACACTCGGCAAAGAGAAACATTTTTTCATTGGAAGCCTTCTCAAGCAGAGGGCCATCTGGGTCATGGGCATCCTCTGGATATTTTCTGCCGGAGCAAACATCGGGCTCTACCTGGTAATCCCTCTTTACCTTGTGAAGGAGCTTTCACTGAACATCGATTATGCAAACACTATTTTTGGGTTTTCCAGGCTCGGCGGCGCAATCCTCACCATCGTGAGCGGCTTCTTCGTCGACCGGTTCAGCTTGAAGCGAGCTTGCTTCTTTCTGGTGGCATCCACCGGCATTCTGACGATGCTCCTCGCGATAAGCAGCGTGCGATGGACACCCCTCTTTTTGTTTCTGCAGGCCTGCATCTCGCCGACTTTCTTCCTTGTGGGGTTTGTGGCTCTGGCTAAGCTTTTCGACCGGGATCAGAGGGGACACGCTACCGGCTTTGTTGTCAGCATCGGCATACTCGGAACAGGCGTGGTGCCATACGTGGTAGGCCTCTCAGGTGATTATTGGAGCTTCAGAATCGGTATATTTCTCGTTGGAATGTTCACCGCTTTGTCGAGCGGCCTGCTCTACACGCTTAAAGAGCTCGAGTGACCTATTGGCACGCGCCATGAGACACGATTGAAAGACTGTGTATGACGCGCTTACATGTGCGCTGAGGTTCTTGTAAAACTGTTTGACAACATAATTCCCCTCAGATATAAATTGATTGGAAAAGAGTAGCAGCCTGGAATTCACACAACAACGGGAAAAAGGGGGTTACCATGCTAATGACAAAGGCAAGAAGTGCTGGGAGGGCAGGAGACAGGCTTGGTTGGTTCTGTCGTTCCGCTGTTCTGTTCGCATTCGTGCTGATGGTAACGGCGGGTGCGGCCTATGCTCAGGCGCAGAAGCCTCTGCTCGACCTGAACACGGCGTCAGAGAAGGAACTGGAAGGCCTCAAAGGCGTTGGGCCAGCCACAGCAAAGAAGATCATTGCGGGACGTCCGTACAGTTCCGTTGCCGATCTCTCGAAAGCCGGGGTCCCAGAAAAGACGATTGAAGGTATAAAGCCATTCGTGACAGTTGGTAAGCCCGCCGCGGCTCCGAGTGCCGCTCCTGAGAAGAAACCGGCGCCGCCTTCCGGCGTAAAGGTTGAAGCGGCTCCTGCGGCCCCCAAAGCAGCAGCACCGGCTCCTGCTCCATCACCGGCAGTCGCGCCGCAAAAAGCACCGACAAAAACTTCCGGTGCAGCATCGGCAAAGCTTGCACCGGGGCAGAAGGTGAATATCAATACCGCCAGCAAGGAGCAGCTCGATGCGTTGCCGGAGATAGGCTCTGTGAAAGCGCAGGCGATAATCGACGGACGGCCCTACAAGAAGATAGAGGATATCATGAAGGTTAAAGGCATCAAGCAGGGGACGTTTGACAAGATCAAGGATCATATTACGGTGGACTAGCTTGAACGCAGGCTTTTTAACGTAGCTTAAGGGCTACGTGCAATCCTATCTCAAAAGGAGGGTAAGCTTTATGAAAAGGATGTTGATTGTTGCAGCTGTTCTGGTACTCTTTCCGGCGCTTCTCTTCGCAGCAGGTCCAAAAACCTACCAGGTGACAGGCCCCGTCCTGGAAATCAAGGACGATACCATCACCGTGCAGAAAGGTAGTGAGAAGTGGGAAATCGCCAAGGATGCGGCCACAAAGGTGACAGGCGATCTCAAGGTAGGCTCCAAGGTGACCATTGAGTACACGATGAAGGCAGCTACTATAGAGGTTAAAGACGCCGGCAAAAAAGGCGAGCCCAAGAAACCAGAACCCAAAGCAAAGAAGTAGCACACCGCTGTAGAGCGCTGACAATGGTGGCTCCATACGATCGCACGAGCCACCATTGTCAGCAGTTTCTCTGCTCTCGTGTGTGCCATCCAGAGGGGAGGTCATCATGGGCATTTTGGATGAATTGGTGAAGACAGCGGCGGGCGCGGTCCTGGGCGGTTCGGGCCAGGGTGGCCTTGTGGAGCACGCGTTGGGTCTTATGAATAATCCTGGAACGGGTGGGCTCACAGGGCTCATCGAACAGTTCAAAAGCAAAGGTCTTGGCGATGCGGTCTCCTCGTGGATCGGGCAAGGGGAAAACCAGGCCATTTCCGGGGAGGCAATTGCAAACATAGTAGGCAGCGACAAGGTTCAGCAGATTGCCGGTATCCTGGGTATGTCCAGCTCAGAAGCTGCAAACGGGCTTGCCACAGTGCTGCCTCATCTGATCGATCAGCTCACACCGGACGGGAAGGTGCCTGAAGGAGGTTTGCTTGAGCAAGGATTGAACATCCTGAAACAGAAGCTCTCGTAGTGTCCGGCACGGTTTTCATGTTGACTTCCGAAAATTAAAACGGTATCTTGTTTACCTAACAGCGGGGTGGAGCAGTCAGGTAGCTCGTCGGGCTCATAACCCGAAGGTCGCAAGTTCAAATCTTGCCCCCGCAACCAAATAAA